>JAHECH010000322.1 GCA_024641835.1 Deltaproteobacteria bacterium | reverse complement strand
TGCCGATGTCAAGCATCGTCCAGGGCTTATCCGTGCGGAACTTTTCCATGGATTCGAGACACATCCGTGTCGTGGGGTGTTGGCCCGTACCAAAGGCCGGCCCCGGATCGACGCGGATCAGCTGGGGACCGGGTTCGACGGGGATGGGTTCCCAGGCAGGGACGACGATGAGCCTGGGGGTGATGCGCTCCGAACGGAAATACGCACGCCATTCAATGCTCCAATCCTGATCTTCGATTCGGCTGACCTTCAGAACAGGAGATTCCACTTGCTGGAAGATCTCTCCCAATTCATGGAGAAAAACGCGGAGAGTTTCTTGGATGGGTTCTATGTCTTCTGGGGCGGAGAAGTAGGCTTTGATCGTTGAATCCTCGTTAATGACGCCCTCACAGCCGAGTTCGAAAAGAAAAGCGCTCACAGCCTCGTGGGCTGTTGGGTGAATGTCGATTGATATCTCTATCCACTGCTGTCCAAAATCGGTTTGAAACGGACTCTTAGAGTCCATAGGTACCTATTTTTGCACGATGCCCACATTTGTCGGGAATTCAGGTTCAGTATTTTCCAGATGACCTAGCCAGGGGTGTGGGGGTCTCTTTCAAAATGAGGAAACGAAGGAGAGACCGGGAAAGACTCCGCAAGTAAAGGGCAGCGAAGGCGGGCGGCGCGGTTTCATCAGTCACTCCCATGTCTGGCCTTGGATGGCTATTTCCGGGAAGCCCTCCGCCCGCCTCACTCTTGACCTAAAGCTGATCACCGGGCAGCGACTTCTTCGTTTCTCTATTTTGAAAGAGACCCCCACGCCCCGGCAAAATGGCAAATTGTTTTTGGACAGGAATGATCTCTATCCATGAGTGAGTTTGAGAGGGTGATGGGTCGGATGGTTTTGTGGATTTGCCCACGGTGAACGACCAATCCGTGCACCCTTCCCTTAGGCCTTCTGAAAGACATAGTTCAACTGGCCGGTGGGAAGCTTGTTCACTACGGTTTTCACTTCCATTCCAACCTCGATCTCATCCTCCGGCAAGTCGCTGGCGAGCCTTCCGAAGACCTTATAGTTCCCATAATCGACGACGGCGATTGCATAGGGGAGGTCCTTTTCAAAACCCACGGGCCCGTATTGCAGTTTGCTGTAAGTGAGAAGTTTGCCCCTTCCGGAGACTTCAAACCACTCCATATTGCTGGTCAGGCATTTGTAACAGTCCGCCCGAGGTGGAAAAAAGGTAAGGCCGCAATCCTTGCATTTTGTCCCCACAACCTTACCTTGATCGAGCTGGTCAATGAAGTCATTGATTTTGGAGATGGAGGTGAAGCTCACCGTCCCGAATTTCTTAAACCGATCATCGACTTTCTTCTCCGCCATGGCTATGCCCTCCCGAGAATGGTGACATTTCCGTACAGGCCCACACCACCGATATTATGGATCAGGCCGATTTCAGGATCTTTGACCTGCATCGCTCCCCCTTCCCCTCGAAGCTGGAGGACGATGGTTCTGATCTGGGAACCACCGGTCGCTCCAATGGGATGGCCCTTGGAGAGCAGACCTCCATCCACATTCACCGGGATGCTTCCTTCCTTGTAGGTCTCCTTGCCCTTGATCAGGTCTTTGCCTTCGCCAGGCTTTGCAAAGCCGAGATTCTCATACGCCATGAGCTCGGCAACGGTGAAACAATCATGCACTTCAGCCACATCGATGTCTTTTGATGTGACGCCAGCCATTTTATAGGCTTGCTTCGCTGCCTCTGCGGCCACGGCCAGACCCGTAAACAGATCGCGGCCAGCCATGTTTACAGGAGCGGAAGCGGCTCCGATGCCGAGGATCCATACCGGCTTCTTGGAAAACGCTTTGGCTTTTTCCCCGCTCGCCACGATAAGGCAGGAACAACCGTCTGCGTTGGCGCAGCAATCTCCGACGCGAAGGGGGCTCGCCACAGGGCCGGACATGGGATTCTGGGGATCAGAGAACATCTCCAGAGTGACCGCCTTTCGGTAGACCGCCTTTTCATTGATCTGGCCGTAGGTAGAGGCTTTTACCCTGATCAGGGCAAGATCCTCAGGAGTTGTCCCGTATTTTGCCATGTGAGCCCTGGCATACATGGCATAGTAGGCGGGCATCATGGTTCCAAAGGGGCTTTCCCACTGAATGTCCGCTCCGCGCCCCATTCTTTCCTGCGATTCTGCAGAGGAAATCTCGGACATCTTTTGAAATCCGATGACCATGACCACATCATGAAGGCCGGACTTGACAAGGGAATAGGCGACCTTGAGGCCGGTGCTGCTGGAAGAGCAGAGGCTTTCCAGGTAAAACGTAGGCTGGGGCGTGAGTCCGAGGTATTCAGCCAGAACACCGGAAGGGGACCTCTGTTTATCGTACTCAGGAGCGGAGCAAACCACGGTTGCATCGATGTCCTTCACGAGCATCTTGGCGTCTGCCATACACTCTTTGAAACCCTCAAAGGCCAGTTCCCTGATGGAGCCGGGATAGCCCCGGACAAAGGCACTCTGGCCTACACCAATAATCCCTACTTTGCCCATACATGACCTCCCGATGGAAAATTATCGCAGAAGCTGGAACCCTTGCCAGACGCCCTCCCTTCAGGGAAGTTGCCATCTGGAGTCTGGTTGGCGCAGCCTTCCCTGCTGGGGAATATGAAGTATATGGAAAGAGGACGATGAGGTCAAGATAAAACAGGCGCTGCCGCACTGGCCCGCCTCAGGCGGGCTGGTCTTTTCTACGACCTATCCCTTACTCAAACTCTTCGGATTCTTCCGCAGGGTAGAAGAGGTAGGCTTCATGATCTCTCACTTTTTTGATGTCTTCATAAAGCAGGTATTGCTCTGTCTTGTTCCTGAAACTGAGGGCCTGTTTCTCCATAGCCGCAAGCTTCTCCGAAACGCCGGTTTCTTTCAACATGCGTTTGACCCTGTGAAAGATTTTGTCACTACCATAGAGCAACGTTCCTTCCTGAAGAATCTTACAGGCGACCATATGCTTGAATGTATCAAATCGCAGCTGTTCGTTTACGCGATCCATGTTTTTGACCACATAGTCCACCTCTTCCCTGATGTGAGGAGTGATGAGGAGGCGGTATTTCTCGTGGTAAATGGCTTCGTCGAGGCTGGTCATGAGGTGTCTAGGAAAGAGGTCGTCTACAATGACCACAAGATCCATATCAGAACCCTTGACCAATTTCCCCGTGCTTTTCTCTGGACGGGGAACATCATGGGCCATGTTGTAGACAATATCTCCTGCGATGATGAAGCACACCTCTTCATGGATGGGTATCTCGCTCTCAAGACGAGTCGAAAGGGCTGAGACGACCGTGTATGCTAATTGGCATTTTGCCCTGCTGATGCTTTCAATCTGGAGGAGGATCTCTTCCGCCTTCTTTCGGATGGGTTCAGGATGATGGGCAAGGCCAATGACCGAGTAGGTGAGGAATTCTCTCAAGATGGAAGGGGAGAGGCGAGCGAAGCCTTCCACTCTCTGATCGAGCCTCAGATACCTTCTACCTATATTGTGGATGGCAAGCTCCTTGGAGAGCCTGCAACTGCGCCAGAGCGGAAGCTCATCAATCTTTATGGCCTCGCTGATCTCAGAGCCTGTAACCGGCCCTTTTTGTTCGATGAGCTCAATCACTTCCTTTTCCATTCCTGCTCTTCCTCACTTCACACGTCAGTCAAGCTGAAGCAAAAGCCCCTGATTCACCATCAAGGCATCATCTGCGGCGTTGCCTTCCTGCCCGAGGCGGGCAAGCGCTCGCTCCTCCTTGCGGCGTATTCCCGCATACGCCTCAGTCGTCGCTCCTCGTCGCCTTGCATCTGACGCCTCGCTGGTGATCAGGATTCCTTCGAAACCCGAGTCCCGCTTTGACTGCATGAATTAGATGGTAAATTTGCAAGAGCCCTTCTCCACTTTTCAATCCTTTCGTCCACCTCCTCTTTTGTGATCATGGCCTCCTGCTCATTCATTCTCCTGACATCCAGGGACAAGCGGAGATAGTCCAGAAAGTCCCGATCAAGAGAGAGCCGATGGACAGGGGTTCCATCTGGCTGGAGAACCTGGTTCTGTGCGATCTCTCCTGCGAGGCTCGCAGCAAGATGCTCAAATTCGGCTCTGAAAAGGCTGCTTTTCAGGAGATGGACATTCTCAGCTTTGATCAGGCGGTTCAGGAGATACGCATGAGCCCTGGGAGAAAGGGAGGTTGAGAAAAAGGGGAAAACGGTCAAGAAGGACTTAGTCGTATAAATCCTGTTGCTCCGGATGACGGAAATCACATTGAGGAGATGGGTTCCCCAATCGATCATTCTAAAAAGGAAATTGGTCGTCTGGCTGGAATAGGAGAAGGAATCGAGCCCATCGGCCAGATGAAGCCAGAATCTTTTCACGGATAAAGCAAGTTCTGAAAAAGTCTGAGCCTCGCGGCAGGATTCCCGTTGGCACTTGGTTGCATAATTCACCCTGTAGCGCAAATCCAGCCCATCATTCTGAGAGGGATGCAAAAGGCAACCCACCAACCGGTAATTTTCATCGACATAACCCAACGCCCAGCAGCTAAAGCCAGTTATGGGAACGATGGTTCTTTCTTCGCTTACAAATGCAGCGGTGTTTTCTCTCAGAATTCTTTTGTTGATGTTCTTGTGTTGGAGGTGCTCGTAGCCTGCGGGCCTGATGGGAGGGCAACAGGCAAAGCAGGACTTCTGGCGGTCAGGGAAGCAAAGGGTCAGGGAGGGGTTCAGCATGAGATCCTACAGCCTCCCCTTCTGCACAACTCCTGAAGCAAGCCTGCTCCGCCGCTGCCTTGCCAGCTCTCTTTTGTCTGCCACTTGGTCTGACTCACCCATAATCTCCCGGCCGAGGATTTCTTCGAGGATGTCTTCCATGGAGATGAGGCCGGAAAGACCGCCGTATTCATCGATAACCACGAAGAGATGCTGCCGCGAGCTCATGAACTCCATGAGAATATTGTTGAGTCTGGCTGTGTCGACAACGAAGTGAACGGGCCGCATGATATCCGTCAGTCTTTTCTCCTTTTCTCCACGGGCGAGAGCGATGAAGAGCTCTTTGGTCAAGACAATACCGACGACATCTTCCCTGTCTTTGTCATACACAGGGAACCGGCTGTGCTCCCACTGAGAGGATTTGCCAGCAGCCTCCTCAAGGGTGAGATGTTCGCTGAGGGAAAAAATGACCGTTCGGGGCGTCATCACATCTTTTACGATTCTTTTATCAAGGGACAAAATGTTATCGATCACGCTTTCCTGGTATTCCTTAATTCCGCCTGCATGGAGACTCAGGCGGGCCATGGTCCGGAGCTCCTCGGGAGAAATGGACTCCTCCGGTCTGTGGCGGCCGATAAATCTTGTGATGAGGTTCACGACCCAGATGACGGGTTTCGTGATCCAGACTAGGCCTTTCAGGGGAAAGGCAACCAGGGGTAAAAGGGACTTACCGTATACCACCCCGAGCGTCTTGGGCGTGACTTCCGAGAAAAGGAGAATGGCGACGGTCAGCAAAGCGGAAAAATAGCCTAACCATTCCCGGCCGAAAACAAGGCCTGCGAGAGAACCCGCAATGGCTGCGCCCGCTGTGTTGGCAATGGTATTCAAAGTGAGGATGGCGGCTATCGGCTTTTCCACATTCCTCCGCAGTTCTTTGAAAATTCTTGCGCTCGATTTTTTCTGA
>JAHECH010000321.1 GCA_024641835.1 Deltaproteobacteria bacterium | reverse complement strand
GTCGTGAATGAATTCCCAGGGGTGCGACTGTTTGGCTGTCGTTGTCAGATGTCTTGACTTCTTGCCAAACGTTTCATTATTCGTAATGATCATTCCGCCTCCGCCAGTCGTGACTGGTTTGTTTCCGTTAAAGCTAAGAATTCCTATATCACCAAATATGCCGACATGCCAGCGTTTATAGTAGCTCCCCAACGCCTCGGCAGTGTCTTCTACAACCGGAATATGGTATTTTTGACATATTTTAACCACATCATCTATTTG
The DNA here is from genome assembly GCA_024641835.1 of Deltaproteobacteria bacterium. Taxonomy (GTDB): domain Bacteria; phylum Desulfobacterota; class DSM-4660; order Desulfatiglandales; family HGW-15; genus JAHECH01. Next base: position 5,426 of record JAHECH010000321.1, on the reverse strand, counting down.
GACAGGATGGCCAAAGGTGTGCATAGGAACGCAGGCTGCAAACCGTCTACCCGTCGCCTTGTTATAACAATAGCCGTCCGCCTTCATATTCCCATATTGTTTAAGAAAACCATCCAGCTTTTCCGGATCAAGGCCTAGCGTTGAGCGCGCCACATCAACGAACACCGGATGCGCTCCGGAATAGTGAATGGCATTAGCCGTAGCAACAAATGTGAGCGGCTGCGTAATCACTTCCTCATCAGGCTTTGCACCGACTAGAAGCAGAGCGATATGGAGGGCTGCCGTGCCGTTCACTACGGCCACAGCATATCTTGCCCCAGTGAATTCCTGTATCAGTCGTTCAAATCTGCTCACATACTGACCAAGGTACGATACATAGGAGGAGTCGATGCAGTCTGTTAGATATTTCTTTTCATTCCCGGCGAAGCGGGGAGCATGGAGGGGCACCGGATTTTCATTAGGGTAAAGGGATTTAATAAAAGCGACTATCTCCTCAAACATTGTAGCGGTCCCATTTATATTTCCGTAAATTGTTCTCATCCTTAAACCACTTTACGGTTTCCCGAATGCCCTGTTTCAGACTGGTTTCCGTCCGCCACCCTGTCATCCTCCGGATTTTTTCGTTGCTGCCCAAAAGCCGCTCCACCTCGCTTTTTTCAGGCCGCACTCGGACATCGTCGCAAACAGTCCAGGCGGCAGGATTGATCTCGTCAATAATCAGTTGCGCAAGCTGGCCGATGGAAATCTCCTCCTGGGAGGCAATGTTTATCTCCTCGCCGATGGTATTCTCCGATTCAGCAATGGCAATAAATCCTGCGACCGTATCCTTGACATAATTGAAGTCGCGCGTCGGATGAAGATTACCGAGTTTGATTTTTTCAGTGCCAGCCAGCAACTGGGTGATAATGGTGGGAATGACGGCCCTAGCCGATTGCCGGGGCCCATAAGTGTTGAATGGTCTTACGATGGTCACAGGCGTATTGAAGCTTCGGTAGAAGCTATCGGCAATCCGGTCTGCCCCGATTTTAGTTGCTGAATAAGGGGACTGCCCCTGAAAGGGATGCTTTTCATCTATGGGAACGTATTGTGCCGTCCCATATACCTCGGACGTTGAAGTAACGAGAACTCGCTCACAGCCCTCATCCCTTGCGGCCTGAAGCACATTCAACGTGCCTTTGATATTTGTATCCACATAGCTGTCCGGAGAATGGTAGCTGAAAGGTATGGCGATAAGGGCCGCAAGATGAAACACTATTTCCATGCCCTCTATGGCCTTTCTCACGCCGTTGGGATCGCGAATGTCGCCTGCGAACACATCAACATGGCTCAACTTTTCCGTTGAAAGTTCCTCCAGCCAGCCCCAACTGTTAAAGGAATTGTAAAAAACAAATGCCCGAACCTGACAGCCTTTATCCATGAGTCCTTCAACCAGGTGGCTGCCGATAAAGCCGTCCGAGCCGGTGACGAGGATTTTCTTATTCCTTAGGTCCATCGATTTTCCAGTCATGTAATGGAGGTAATGGGGGACTTAATTTGGTATTTCGCTTATTGAAGCTGATATTTCAGCTCGTCGTTACTATCATACCAGTGATTATGTTGAAAGAACCCGGTTTGTTCCAGCAGGCCTCTTTCTTGCCACCATTTTTTTTGGGGGGACTTTGCTGTTGGCCAGTTGCCAGGTTCGGACCTAGGGTTCGATCTCGTCTATTTAGTCTATCTGTTCTGTTTGGTCTGTCTCGTCTGTTTGGTTTATCTAGTCTATCTGGTCGGTTTGGTCTATCTGGTCTGTCTCGTCTATCTGGTCTGTTTGGTCTGTTTACACATGCGAGAAAGGTTGTAAGGCGAGAAAGGCAATCCGAAGTCAGAGGTCAGAGCCCGCCAGAGGCGGGTAAACCTCAGAGCTACAGAACCACAGAACCTCAGCCACAACAGCAAGGAGCATGGGCAAGAGTATAAAGACAAAAAGCAAAGGCAAAAGTAACGTAAAACCAGAACTCCGAGGCGGGCGGAGGTCAGTGTGAAACCTGCACCAGTCCTGACTCTGTTTCCTTGTAAACTTTGTCGCAGGAGAGGCAGTCGAGGTCATCGGTGAGACGCTCGCCGCACTCGCACATCCAGCCGACCTGACGGCCGGGGTTTCCAACCACCAGGGCATAATCCGGAACGTTTTTCGTGACTACGGCGCCTGCTCCGATGAAGCAATAGTGAATGGGTGAATGGGGGACGTTGCTACCTAGCTGCGTTTTTCGAGGATATCCCAAATCCGCTGATATTTGTCAACTGCTTTCTTGCCTCTTTCTGCACACCTTCCTGCCGTGACAGGATGGATGCCCAGTATGTCAGCAATATCGTTGAATTTATACCCCATGTTCTTAGCAGCAAGAAATGAAATCAAAGCACGCGCTTGGCAATTCTTCTCTTTTCGATTGCCACACAAAACCTCATCTTTGTCAGCATCAAGACAGGTTGAAACTTTCTCGACCAGTTCAGACAGAGAAACCTTTCTCAGCAGCCTATATCCCTCGTTTCGCACTGAATCAGATAGAATTCTTCCAACAAAATCCCCACTCCCCAGAATCCTTTCATCCCCCTTTTCCCTTTCCTCCTTCTTTCGCCCCAACAGTCCCCGTTTGTCGCCACCAGCACTCCTGCCCGCTCGTGCCTCACACGCCACGTTTCGCTTTGCTTCTTTCCGTCGCTCTTACTCCAATCTCTGACAACAAATCACCAGCTCTCGCATGGCAGGCGGGTCGGACCAATCCACCACCCTGCAATTCAGGTCGAGTGCCCTGATCAATTCCCTTTTCAACGAACTCCCGGTACTCTCTGCGGGCGACTTTCACGCTATCGCCAAAATGAAGGAGGACATCTTCAACTGTTTTCTCCGCAAGACCTTTTTCTTGTTCATTCGTTTTGTGAGCCCTATTGCTTTGCTTCGGTTTCTTTAGGACGAGGGGGTTCTTTCTACGCCCGAGGATGGCGCTGTGGCCGGTCCATGGATAGTTATCAAGTCCTTTGAGGTCTTTGACCAGGCCGGCTCTCAGTGGATTGAGATGGATATAGCGTACGAGTTCTAAAAGGTACGGATCCTCTTCACAGACGATGGACTTGTAACGGTTTTGGAAAAGATGCCCACTGCGTCTGTGCCGCTTGTTGAAGGTTACGGCATACCCGGTCATCAGCCTGCGCATGACTCTGCTGAGCGGGGTAGCTCCGGTCCGCAGCAGGGCATGGAAATGGTTTGGAATGAGCGCCCAGGCGTAACACTGGGTTTGAGTCGACTCAAGGACATTGGCAAACCGCTCAAGAAATGATTTGCGGTCCTTATCGTCGCGGAAGATCTTAGTCCGTTCAATCCCCCTTGCCATGACGTGCTGCAAAAGGCCGGGAGCATCTAGTCGGGTTTGGCGGGGCATAGTTGCAAGATGGCCATCTTTTTTACGGAAATCGTCTATAAATTTCTTTACGGTGAAGGAACCGGATCAGTTCAACCCTGTTTTGCCTTAGTTTTATTCCGAGTCTGTAATCTGCAACTTTGATACGAAAATATCCTTGGTAACCCTCGATTTTCCTCACACCCTTCAAATCGGTCAATGAATCCACTGCCCTGATCTTCTCTATGAGTTTCAGGAGATCCGCCTTAACCTTTGATTCATGCCGGATGGCATCAAGATCCTTGCTGAATCTTTTCCCATAAAGGAGTTCCATGGGTCAGTCCATCAGTTTAGAAAGTACTTCTGATTCCGGAACATATTCCCCTGTATCACCTTCCTCCATGGCCAGCCCTAATTTCATATCCAGAATGGCTTCTGATACCGCATCTTCCAGTAAATCCTTTCTTTCGGTTAATACGCTTATCATAGCCTCTTTCATCAGTTTCTTTAGTTCGGTCTTAGAAATACCATGTGCTTCCATTTCATACTCCTCCTAAATGGAATGGCGGATTGCAACTATTCGACCTTTCTGCCTTAGTAGCTCAGCAAGTCGCTCCCTGTCAACGATTTCTTCTCCGTCTCCCGCCGCGCTGAGTCCTGAGGGGCATCCTAAGTCTATTTGGTCTGTTTAGTCTATCTGGTCTATCCGGTCTGTCTGGTCTATCTCGTCTATCTGGTGCCGCCGGAGGCGGGGTTCAAAGTTCAAGGAGACTGCCTGCGGCAGGGTTCAAGGTTGAAAGTTCAAGGTTCGAGGTTCAAGGTTTAAAGTTCAAGGTTCAGTTGTATTTTGAGCCCTTGTAGGTGCAACGTAAGGAGCGTCGGTCTGGTCTATCTGGTCTATTTGGTCTATCTGGTCTATCTGGTCTGTTTGGTCAACACAAGCGAGAAACGTTGAATGCGAGAAAGGCAACGTAAAGACAGAGGTCAGAACCTCAGAGCCTCCCCGCATCAAGGGGCTTCTGCTCCTTCAAACTCCAAAATGTCGACACTCATCCTGCCCAGCAGATGGCTTTTGTTCTTGGCCAACCTTTCCATTCCCTTGTATACACCGCTGTCGATGTATTTCTCTCCACACTGCTGACAAATCCCGGCCGGAACACCCTTAATAACGACCAGCGTGCCTCCCCACCGATAATCGACGGTAACCTCTTCCTTGATTACTCTTCCTTTGCAGAAATAACACTTCTGGACCATCTCTAACTCCCCCCCTTCCGCGTTTTCCAATCCTTCTCCCATTCTTCAGGGTCTGGCTCGTAAGCCGTAACGATCAGTAGCTCTTCCTCTTCCAGGTTACCGCAAACTACATGAAGTGGTTTTCTGAATCTCGAGAAACCTAATATCAAACAACTTGGCCCACGAGGATCATCCGGATAAGCTTCAATAATGCTTCCGTTGAATACGGCTTCTTCCAAATCGGCTGCTTCTATCATCCTCTCCCTTAGTTTTTCGGTATGGGTAAAGGAGATGGCGTACTCCCCAGCCCTTATTCTTAATCGAATCCTTTCAATATCCATGAAACTGCCTATATTATAACCCCACCCATCGAGACATTCAATAAGCGGGGACGCCCCTAGCTTTTAAGTTTCGTCGCCTTGCAAGCCGAGACTGCCCCGAACTAGCGGGGAACCCCAGTTGAATCCCCTGCGGATGCGCCAACTGCCAAACTTTCAAGTTTTCGAAGCGGGTGAGTTTCATGGGAGCGTTTGCAACGTTAGGAGCGTCGATTTGGTCGATCTGGTCTGTCTGGTCGATCTGGTCTATCTGGTCTGTTTACACATGCGAGAAAGGTTGTAAGGCGAGAAGAGCGAGAAAAGGGACCTGAAACCAAAGCACGAACCAGAGATCGGAGCCTCAGAGCTACAGAACCACAGAACCTCAGCCACGACAGCATAGAGCAAAGTCAGAGCCTCGGAGCTGCAGAGCAACAACAAAGGCAAAAGTAACGTAAAACCAGAACCCCGAGGCGGACGGAGGCCAGTGTCAATCCCTCAC
>JAHECH010000320.1 GCA_024641835.1 Deltaproteobacteria bacterium | reverse complement strand
TCAGGGATCGTCTCCACAGCATGGTTCATCGCGTCCTGCACAGGAATGGACTTTAGGAGATTGACATCTTTGCCGGCCCTGATGTTCACTCCCCTTCTCGCCAGTTTCATGGTGTAGATGGACTCCTTGAGCAACTGGCCGCTGGCCACAGAACCAATGATACATGCGATCATCAGGGGGAGGATGATCCTGTAATTCCCTGTCATCTCAAAGAGAATAAGAATAGAGGTCAATGGACCGTGAGTGGTGGCGCTCACCACCGCTCCCATTCCCACAATGCTGTAAGCTCCAGGGTTTGCCGTCACTTCCGGCAAAAAAGCATGGACTATGGTGCCGAAGAACCCTCCTGCCATGGACCCCAGAAACAGGGAAGGCGCGAAAATCCCTCCTGACCCTCCCGAACCGATGGTCACGGAGGTGGCCAAGATCTTGAAGAGAACCAGAAGAAACATGAACAGGACGGATATTTTTCCCATGAGGGCGAGTTCAATTCCTGGATAACCTACCCCCAGAACATGGGGAAAGAAAAGAGCCATGGCGCCGATGCTAAAGCCACCGACGACACCCTTGAGGTATTCCGGTATCTTAAGGTCGCTGAAAAGATCTTCGGTCTTGTAAAGTGTACGTGTAAAGGTGACGCCGACCGCAGCACAAAAGAAGCCGAGAAGAACATAGAGAGGAAGCTCCCACGCACTGGCGAGCTGATAGGGCGGCACGATAAGGGCAGGGGAATTCCCCAGATAGTGACGGGAGATCGCCGTGGCTATAACCGAGGAGATCACAATAGGGCTGAATGTCGCCAAGCCGAAGTCGCCCAGGATGATCTCAAGGGCGAACATAGACCCGGCGATCGGCGCATTGAAGGTGGCAGCGATTCCCGCAGCAGCGCCGCAGCCCACCAATGTCCTAATCCGTTCTGCAGAAACATGGATGATTTGGCCGATGGCCGATCCAATCGCAGAGCCGATCTGGACAATCGGCCCTTCCCGACCCACAGAGCCGCCCGTTCCAATGCAGATGGCTGAGGCCAGGATTTTGACAAAAGCAACTCTCTTCCTGATCACTCCTTTGTGGAGAGCCACGGCTTCCATCACCTCTGGTACCCCGTGCCCCTTCGCTTCCCTCGCAAAGAAGTAAACCAGGGGACCCACCACAAGGCCTCCAAGGGCAGGCACCCAGAACTTAAGATACCAGGGAGTTTGCTGAGCGATTTCTAGGAGGTCTCCTGGTGATCCGTAGAGGAGGGATTGAAATAACCCTATCAGATAGCGGAAGGCAATAGCTCCAAAACCACCGCCTAACCCGACAAAAGCGCCCAGGATGGCCATGATGGCGTGTTCATTTATCCTTAGCCTATGAAGAGGGAATCGTGGCGAGGTTTTTTTTGACGGATTCTCGGCAGAACTCAATTCAGGATACATCACGTTGCAGCTTCCATCTCCACGAGGTGCGAATGGTAATATTCTAACACAAAAGCGGGGTAGGGGCCATATCCGCAAAGACTTCCATTTGAACCTGGGAAATCATCTCCTAGCCCCCCTCCCTAATCCGCGGATATAGGAGGGAGCACATTGACGGTCACCTTCTTGACGCCAGGGATTTGCATGATCTGGTTTTTTAATCTGGCGATCGTCTTTTGCTCCGCACTTATGGGAGTGGCGAGAGCCAAGGGGGCAACAACACTCACATGCGCCTGTCCATCCGCACAACTGACCTTTACAGTGGGGGATTCCTGGACTAAGGCAGCTTGGATTTGCGCTGCAAGACAGAGGTCATCAAGAATTCTCTGGGATTCGGGTGTGGTCTGGAAATGGGGTATGTTCACCGTATCTACGAGAATCTTGACGGCATCCTCCACCTTCATCGTCTTGATATGCAAAACCATGTCATAGAGGCTCGGATCAGAGGTGTCGATCCCATAGAGCTTGAGACCCCACTTGCGTCGCTCATCATCATCTTTTTTCAAAACGTAGCGCGCTGTTTCTGCAGAGATATTCTCCCGTTTCATCTCTTCTTTGATCCGATCTTCGATGTCCGCAATGATACGGACCTTGAGGACATGGGGAATTCCCATGAGAAAGAAATGGCCTGCCAGCCCGTGATAGACGACGTTGTCGTTTTGCACATGTTTCAAGAGGGCTGCGCGAATGTAGGCAACATACCTTTCTCTACCGTGACCGAAACGATCGAGAAGTGAGGGGGCATCATGGATCGCCCGGACAAGCTTGATTTCAGGAATGTTGAATTGCTCCGAAGCTTCAATAAGAACGTCGCGGGAAATGCATTCGTATCCCAGGGCTTGCGCCACTCTTTCGGCCACTTCCTTGCCCCGGCTGTACGACCCTCTTGAAATGGTAATGATAGACATGGGTCATTCTCCTTTCAAAAAGATGTATAAGCTTCGAAAGTCCGATCAGGCCTGCCTGCCCTCCTCCCGGACCTCAGAAGAGGTTTTTCCGGGGTTCTTCAAACAGGCCTCGAAGGCCGCGTGCCTCCAGTTTCTGCTTTTTCAAAAACCGTTGACGGTGAGCAGGTATCAAATATCAGACTTTCCCCCGGTTTTCAACCTGAAGCGTGTTTTATCAACTGCTCGTCAGGAGGGCCTTAGGAAAGCTGTCTTTTGAGAGCACTGCTGAAGCAGATGGTACCCTGAGCCAGCCAGTTTCAGGATTTTGATCAATCGCATCGGGCTACACGACTCGGATACCGGCCATGACATTGATACCTCCCTCAAAGAAGGCATCCTTAGCATGCTGTCGGGCGGCCCGAGTTTTTTTGATAATACATCTGTACCTTTGTTCTCCTAAAGCGACCCGGAGAAGGGGCGAAGGTCCTTGACGGAAGGCGCTATTTCTCATATACTTTATGCGTACAAAGGCAGTCATTCTCGGCATAGAGAATCATTCCTGAGAGACGCTCATAGGATACGTAAAAGGCTTTCCATCGTTGGCTATCTTCGACAAACGAATCACTTACCCTCTTCTCGTGCCTACTGGCCTCATCGTTCTTTCCGCGTTGGCTGTTTGGAAGTGGCCTGGACTCATGAAACAGGTTCACGGCGTAGTGGAGTTGCGGGGTCTCCTGTTGACCTTGCCTCTGCTGCCCTATGCCTTTTTTGCTATCGGCATCATCCTGGGATGGCGCTTCAACAATGCCGGATTGATATTGACCTCACTCGCTCTCGGCCTCGCCTACCTGGCGCTTCCTGACGGAGCTTTACATAGGTCTGCGCGGACTGTTGCCCGTATATCTATCCCTGAGGCTTTAAAGGTTTTGCTTCCGCTGAACCTGGGCTTCTTCGCAACCATGAGGAGGCGACGTCTGCAGACTCCTTTGGGGCTTTCTTGCATCGGCTTTGTCTTGTTGCAGGCCTTTCTGCTCCTCATATTTTGTCAACCTAGCGGTTCCGCATCCTCTCAACTCGCTTTAAAGATGAAGGCTTCATGGCCCCCCCTGTACCAGGTCATTACCGATTATTCAGGGCGACTCAAAACCTGGCTCCATGGGGAGGCCTTTCTCGGATACAGCACCATATCGGCCTTTGGAGCCCTCTCTTTCGCTGCGGCTTTTGTCTTTCTTTTCGTACGCTTTCGCAGGGGTGGAGATGCCCTGTCAGCCGGTTTTCTCGGATCCCTTGTCGCAGCCTTTCTTGGCGTGTCAGGAGGCCACTCAGCGCCTTCTCCCATGATCTATTTTTCAGCCGCAGGCCTGGCGCTTCTCATTTCAGCAGTCGAGTCTTCCTTTTCCATGGCCTATCTCGATGAACTTACAGGGCTACTGGGCCGGCGAAGCCTGAATGAGGAGCTTGTCAATCTTGGCAGGAAGTATGTTATCGCCATGATCGACATCGATCACTTCAAGAAGTTCAATGACCAATATGGGCACAAAACGGGCGATCAGGTCCTTAAAATGATCGCTTCAAAGCTTAAGGATATCACAGGCGGCGCAAAGGTTTTCCGCTATGGCGGCGAGGAATTCACAGCCATTTTTCCAGGGAAGGAGATTGAAGAAGCCCTGCCTCATCTGGATGTTTACCGAAAGATCATTGAGTCCACTCCATTTATGATTCGGGGTAAAGAGCGGCGTCAGAAATCAGCGAAAAACAGGGCCGAAGGCACGTCAAAGGGTCAGAAGAGCGTGACAGTCACGGTAAGTATTGGCGCTGCAGCACCTGGCAAAGATCTCACCTCTCCGGAAAAGGTTCTGAAACAGGCTGACAAGATTCTTTATAAGGCGAAAAAGGCTGGAAGGAACCGTGTCGAAAGCTGAAGGCGTTTCTAGCGCTTATACGGGTACGCCTGCCCCAATTTTTTGCATGTACGCCCTTCAAGGGTGCTGAACAGTGTAATGATCCCGGAGATAGGAGTTTTGCCTATGTTATGGCTACATGGATACAAGCGGAATGGCCTTCCTTGCGGGCTGATAAGGCTTCACGAGTTTTTGTTGAGAGATATGATCGCCTATTTTGAAGAGGGGAAGGTGGCGCGTAAGAAAATCAAGGATGCTCGCAAGGCCGTCAAACAGGCCCTCAAAATGGCCAAGAAGAAGAAAATCAACCCTAGCCTGAAGATCAACCTGGCTCGCCAAGTTCTCGAAGAACTCCTAGAGGAGGCAGAGAACACCCGAAAGGTAATTAAAGCGACGGCTGAGGAGATGGACAATGCGATTCGATGTATTGAGGAAGAAAGGGTTGGAGAGGTTCTCTCGTTGGTTGACCGTTCCCATGAGCTTTTCAGGAACAAGGAGATGGAGAGAGCAATGGACCTGCTCAGAGAATCACAAGCCAAAATGAAAAACAAAATTCTTGAGAAGTCTCGAACAGCCATCCTCGGCGGTATCCATAGCGATGTGAAGAACCTAAAGTACGAATTGCAAGAAAAGAGGAAAAAAGCTACCCCATAGAACGAGCCCGTGTCTCTGGCAGCTTATCCCGGTGGGCATGCGAATAACCCGCTACATGCTGCACGCCCCCAAACGAAACAGATCCCGCCGGATCTCTACACGTCTCCCCTGAGGTGAGGCTGAGGGGAGAAACACTTCTTCATGCAAGGCACTGTGGTCTCGACGGGCTTTCAATGCTCGGAATCAGGCGGAAGTGCCGCCATTCGATTTTCAACGGCCCTCAGTCGATTCCGAAGAGAAACGATTTCAGTCTCCAAGCGCAAGAAGTCATGTTGCTGCTTTTCCACTTGAATTTCTTTCTCCTCAAGTCTTCTGCAGAGGAACTGAATTGCCGCTAAGGCCACGCCTTCTCCATCCACGGTGCTGATATGTGTGTCGTCCGCGCCAAGCCCGAAGGTTTCCCGGAAATCCTGAGCCGTCGGCCCAATATGCTTGACATGATGGTCATCTGCTTTGTAGCTCCAAATCACGATCGGGAGCCGGGCGATGCCTTCAGCGATCTTTTGGCCGTCTACAGAGGATTGAAATGTCTTCGCGTTGCGATCGCAGAATGATTCCCACGTACCGCTGCCAGGTGATATACGCACAGAGGATATTGGGGTACCCGTAGCATCAACCGCGGTCACAAAGCGGATACCTCCTGTTGCTCGGACTGCAAACTCATTCGGAGCTGTAGAAAGGAAGTCCGAGTCCTTGGAATCTGCGTATAGAAACGCACCGGTGTGCTTCCTAGGGATGGAGGCCCTGTGTCCCGCTGCAAAGCTGTAAGCGGCAGCAGCAGTGTTGGATGAGCCTCCAGGGATAACGGCAAAGGAGCCGGT
>JAHECH010000319.1 GCA_024641835.1 Deltaproteobacteria bacterium | reverse complement strand
GACAGTGTTGGAACGAGCATTCTTATCAACAACCGGGCTGGTGGCAATGCGCCTATCATCGCTCAAAAGGTGGCTGAAGAGTTCTTCAAGAGATAGAAACGGAAGAGATCAGAGTATTTTGACACGATGAAGCATCTACGCTATCTGAATCATGATAAAAGAGCCACAATCCGATAGTCTCCCCTGCCCATTTTGCGGCTCTGAACACATCCCCGCCGTGTCTGGAAAGACCATATGTCAACACTGCGGGGCTTCGTTTGAGATTGATGACCGTGCAGAATGCGTTTTCGTTGATCCGCTGACTCCAACACTCCCAATGGAAGGGACCTTCTGTCCAGCATGTGGATTGATCCAGGATGATGAGACTGAAAACTGTGTCCTTTGCAAAGCTCGATTGTATACGCCGTATAGGGCGGGAGATCGGTTAGTGTGCCTTTTGGGATGAATAAGGAGCCCAGCCGTTTTGCTGATATTGCCGATCTCTAATTTCGTATTCTTGCTGCCGCTGCTCCATGATTTGGTAGTTTTGTTGTGTGGGGTTCTGATTGTACCTCTCAGCGGAATTCTGATAGACATCATACGAGTGTTGACGGTAGTCATAGCCAGGTGACTGATTGTAACCTGGATTATTAGACTGAGCCTGAGATGGCTGCGACTGTGCATTAGCTGAAGCTGCAATAGCAAAACCCAGTGCTAAAACACAACATATCATCAGTATTTTACTATTCATTACTTCCACCTCATTTCTGAAGAATTTGGTCCGCAGGTTCAAAAGGCATCATGCTTCATAACAAGTTACCGTGCTGAATTTATAGCAACATTCGTACCTAGTTCCCGGCCTCCCAGATCGTTGAACGTAAGTCCGCCAGTTGCTTGACGAAACAGGGATTCGGTTCTGGCGAGCGCGTGAAGGACCTTTTCATAAAATGAGGCAAAAAAAGTCAAATGCCGTCATCTTTTGCCTTTTCTTCCATTTATGGCAACTAGAAAATGATTTGTGAAAACACATTTTCAGGAACATCCAAGTAGATTTCAGTCCTGTTTTCAATTGGACGGCCGCGCATTCGTATCAACAAAGTGCTGGCGGCAATGCGCCTATCATCGCTCAGAAGGTGGCTGAAGAGTTCCTCAAGAGGTAGAAACGGAAGAGATCGGCCTATTTTGACACGATGAAGCATCTACGCTATCTGAATCATGATAAAAGAGCCACAATCCGATAGTCTCCCCTGCCCATTCTGCGGGGACAAAGGTATTCCCAGCGTGCCTTGAAAAACGATCTGTCAAAGATGCGGGTCCTCGTTTGAGATTGATGACCGCCCAGAGTGCGTTTTCGTTGATCCGCTGACTCCAAAACTCCCAATTGAAGGTATCTTCTGTCCAGCGTGCGGATTGGTTCAGGATAGAGAGACTGAAAACTGTGTTTTCTGCAAGCGGCCATTATACAAAGGGATACAATAGAATCTCAGGCCCGTGGGGTAGGGAGAAATTGAAATCGTAGTTGAGCATCTAACATCGATAGATAGAAGTATTAGGAGAGCCCTCGGCCGAAAATCAATGAATGAGCTGTTTACCAGATGTTGCGTGGCCGTTTCAGGTTTTATCGCTCTGAAGACCAATGCCCTTTTCATCTACCCTATCTATATCTGAAGATCCACTCGCCCTGACATCAAGAAGCAGCTGTGGACGGTTTCCCAAATCGTGTGATACGTTGGAGTTATTGCAGGATTTGGACATCAAAAAAAATTTTCGCTATAGAGCGGATATTCCAATCCAACCCCAAATTCGCACTAAATGTCCAGGCGTCAATATATTGTAGTGTCAATTAACGACAAAAGAGCGGTACTCTATATGTACACCCTTTCAACTCGGGGTCTCGTCGAAGACCGTCCTTTATGGATCGGACTTGTTAAAGCAAAATCGACAAGCACGAAACTGGCTTCTTGCGTGAGCTATAGGATCAAATACCCAGTTGGGTTATTGACCTTTGTCGCCACTAACATTTTCGAGACCACAGGAGCAGCCTCCAATTTCACCGCAGGCATCTCGTGTTGAAGTATCCCTCGTTATCCAGGTGTCGAGGCAAGAGACATATATGAGTAAGGAATCGTTTGTAGAAAAAATCAGGAAGTTCCTCAAATTCGATGCTGACCTAAGTCCAAGGTAATCTGCCTATCAACGACCTAGCCTTTCGGACCTCATGCGTGAAAAGGAAAAGCCTTGACCTCCTCCAAAACGTACCTCGAAGACATCCGAAAGCCGCAGCTCTTGCGAATCACTAACTTGGGTTCAAGAATTACTTGAGATGGCTCATCATAACTTTTGTTTCTATCTATCTTTTCGAGTAGTCTTTCAGCGGCCAAACGGCCCATTTCCCGTTTTTGTTGGCGAATCGTTGTCAATTCGATCGTGCGAAGTGATGTTATCTCGACATTATTAAATCCAACTAATGCCACATCCTCCGGCACTCTCAAGCCCATGTCCAACAAAGCCTCAAGTGCACCAATAGCCATATCATCATTGCAAGCAAATATGGCAGTGGGTCGTATCTGTCGTATTTTCAATCCCATTTGAAAGAATCTATTGGTTGCAAGGTATCCGCTTTCCTTGGAATAGTCACCCATCTGTATCAAGTCATTAAAGAGATGGACTCCATACGCCTTAAAGGCTTTTAGCGCACCCTCGAATCTTTCGATGCCTGTAGAGGTATTTGCTGGTCCTCTAATGACAGCAATTTGTTTATGCCCTAAACGGATAAGATGCTCAACGGCCAAATATCCTCCTCTAACGTTATCGACAATTACAAAATCCAAGTTCTGAACATGATAAGGCCTCCTAAGAACTGCGACGACAGGGAAGCCCGATTGGACTAATCCGGAGAGGCTTTCACTTTCGATGAGTGAGGATGACACTATTAGACCATCAATTCCCTTAGAATGCAGTGCCTCGATCTCTTTCGTCTCTATTTTTGGGTCATCATAAGTAGAGACAATGTTCAAGGAATATCCTCGTTTCCTGAGCGTGTCCTCTACACCCTGAGCAATCTCAGGGAAAATAGGATTTCGAGTATTCGTAATCAACATCGCAATTGAGTCAGATTTTTGTTTAACAAGAGACCTAGCTACTAAATTTGGCCTATAATTGAGCGCGTTCGCAATCCTCAAAATGCGATATCTTGTATCTTCGCTTACCCCCTGTTCACTATTTATGACTCTTGATACAGCAGAAGGAGATACCTTAGCTATTCGAGCAACGTCTTTAATCGTGACTCTTTTTTCCCTAACAGGGTTACTTTTATTCATGGCAGCGTTGGAGAGTCAATATATTCAACCACGGGTCAGCTTTATACTTCACGAATTTTGGACGGAATAGGCTTCCACAGAAATCCTTAAGGTTCGTAGCCATACCACATCGAGTTTCCGGCGCATGCGAGAAAATTCATGCGTTACCCAACTGGGGAAAAAGGGCCGTCGTGCTCAACCTGAGAAGCTCTCTGGGTAAGGCTTCTACGAACCTTCGACAAGCCCTGCCATATAGACCTACTCAAAAGACCTTGCTTTTAGGCCTTCTCTAACGCATTGATCGTATACAAGAAATTCGCCGTGCCAGAACTTTCTGGTACAGTATTTAGTCAAAATGGTGCAAAATCGTCGTACTTATTGATGTTTTTCTAAAACGTTTTCACCGAAAAGTCAAGCAAAAGACAGCCGTTTTTCTCACAACTGTGTAACTTATTAATATCTCGTTACTTATTCAACGAATGAAAAATACCATCAAATTAAAAAGAGCTTGACAATGTGATGAAAACGTTTTAGTAAATCTGACGCAAGAATAAACTTTCTCCTTTAAATGACAAGCGCCGAACTTGGGTAGGCGGCAAAAAGGGCTTAGAAATTTCAGTTCTTGCTGCACCAGCTATTGTCACAACACTGGCCCCTTTTATAGCCCCATTCACGCATATGGTTTGCGTTTTCTGCCCTATTTCCGCGACACAGTCAATAAGAGGGTGAGGGTGGCTTTAGAAGCGCAGTTATCGCAAGCAACAATATCCGGGCTGAACATGGGCTGTGTTTACTCGATTGTTGGCCTTGTAATAGCCGTAGTTTACAATGTCTCCAAGATTTTCGATGTCTCACAGGGCCAATATGTAATGCTCGGAGCCATGCTCGTCTGTTTCTTTCAATCGCTGAAGTTTCCTTTAATATTTTGTTTAACCCTCGCAATAGTAATACCTCTATTTGTAGGCCTGATAATCTGGCGAGTCCTTTTTTACCGTTCTTCTGAGAAGTACCCAGCACTGACATTAATCATGATCACTTTCGGTGTTGGTATGCTGATCGAGGGACTGGCATATGTTGTTTTAGGAACGGACACCATGATTGCTCCGTATTACCTGAGGATACGTCCAGTAAGAATAGTAGGAGGTACAATTTCACCTCAGGCGCTACTGGTCTATGCAATTTTGCTACTCATGATGCTTTTCCTGTACATCCTATTTCATCATACTATGCTTGGGAAAGCTTTAAGAGCATGTCATGACAGGGTTTTAGCAGCGCGATTAATGGGGATAAACCCGCCAAACATGATGTACTTCGCATTCGTGCTTGCGGTCTGTTTTGGCGCGGTAGGGGGTGTCATAATGGTTCCTCTAACGGCAGCCAATTATAGCATGGGAATGCACCTTGTAATTAAGGGGTTTTTGGCTGCATTGGTAGGAGGAATCTCCAGATTTCAAGGTGTTATCATAGGCGGCATAGCATTGGGGATGTCGGAATCATTTCTCGCAGCGTTTATTTCTTCCGGGTATGCATCGATCATCTCCCTTGCTATCTTTGTGGTTGCGCTACTCTTTAGACCAAGTGGACTTCTTTTGCCTAAACAGGTGAGGACATAGTAAAAGGCTATCTACATGAATCCATTGATACAGGAATTTGACCTGGTTAATAGCTTTTGTCCTATCTCCCTTTGTGAAGGAGCAGTAGGGGCAACTATTGGTTCTTAGCAGCAAATTCACTCTGGGACTAAATGTCGACATGGTTTCTGCAAATATTTAGCTGTGGGTTATTGATCTTTGAGGATCTGACTTGATCAAGATTCACACGTAAGAGGTTACCAAAGGCGGAGTCCACTTGGACAACGGTCTTTTCTTGTACGTTTTGACACTCTTATGGCGAACAACCATTGGAGCAAGCCGTGTTTGGCAAGCGCCATTGAAGCTAAATTCTTTTCTGAATTAGGATTATCGACGTTCAAGTTGAGTCTTTTGGTATTTTCCTGCGGGTAAAACGCGAATGCGATTCCGAGAAGCGTGGAGCGCCGCGCCCACAAGTTTCGGGAATTCGGATACAAGGTTTTCCCAGATCGAGTAGGCTGGTTGAGTTATGAAAGTAATGAAACTTCGCAAAAACCTCCTGCCCTTATCATTATGCTTAGTTCTCTTCCTGTTGCCTTTTTGGGCTAGCACTTATTTCATTAGTATTTTGATCTTTGCCACGATTTACAGCATCGTTGCTGTAGGGCTAGGGCTACTAATAGGCTATGCAGGTCAACTTTCATTGGGCCATAACGCGTTCTTCGGCCTAGGAGCTTACACTTCAGCTATATTAACCTTCCGCTACGGTGTATCTCCATGGATTGGCATCTTATTAGGGATGCTTCTTACTGGCATGGTCGCCTTTGTCATCGGTAAACCAATACTCAAGTTCCGAGGCCACATGCTCGTTATAGTTACTACTGCAATTGG
>JAHECH010000318.1 GCA_024641835.1 Deltaproteobacteria bacterium | reverse complement strand
GTGCGCTCGGGTGACTCTGCCAGGTGCTCTGCCTTTTTCCATGAGCTGGTGAAACAGTACCCATTCTACACAAACCTAGCCGCGGCGCGGCCGGACGGAGAGGTATTCTGCAGCGGTGTTTCCACCACCCAACCTACAAATTTCGCTGACCGCGAGTGGTTCTCTCGTGTCCTTGCAAGCCGCAAATTCACCATGAGCCAGTATCTGATCGGGCGCATAGTTGGCAAGCCCATTGTGGCCTTTTCCTTGCCGGTCCTCGACGATGAGGGCCTGGTGAAGTCCGTGGTCTTTGCCGGCTTATCCTTGTCCTGGATCAACCAACTCTCCGCAAAAGCACAACTGCCCCCTGGTTCCGCAGTAATGGTGGTTGACCGGAAAGGGACGATATTGGCCCGAGATCCTGAGCAGGAGAAATGGGTTGGCAAGAGCGCTGGAAAGGCCCCAATCATTAGAACCGTTTTGACCCGACAACAGGAGGGCACAGTAGAGGAACTTGGGACTGATGGTATCTTGCGTCTGTGGGCCTTTACCCCCCTCAGCGACAAGCCTGAGATTGGCGCCTACGTGTGTGTTGGCATCCCCTCTGCTGTGGCCTTTGCTGAGACACATCGGAGCCTGCTCCGCAACCTCGCGCTGCTTGCACTGGTGGTCCTTCTGGCCCTCCTGGCAGCTCGACGGTTTGGCGAATTGCTCATCCTACAGCCTGTGAATGAGCTGCTGAGTGTGAGCAGGAAGCTGGCGGAAGGGGACCTGACCGCCCGGGTGGGGCCACATTATCCCAACGGAGAGGTGGGTCAACTGGCATTGGCCTTTGACCAGATGGCAGAGTCTCTCCAGAGACGCGAGGCGGAACGAAAAGAGGCGGAAGAGGCACGGCGACGAAGCGAAGCCCGATTCCGCCGCCTTGCCGAGAACGCTCCGGACATTATCTATCGCTACGAGTTCAAGCCACGACGGGCGTTCACGTACATCAACCCGGCGGCCACAGCCATCACCGGCTATACCCTGGATGAGTACTACGCAGACCCTGACCTGAGATACAATATCATTCATTCCGAAGACCGCCACCTATTTGAAACCGTAACCTCGGGAGGCTTTCCTCCTGGCCAGACCCTCACCCTCCGTTGGGTTCGCAAAGACGGCACAATGATCTGGATCGAGCTGCGCAGGGTTCCGGTCTATGACGATGACGGCAACCTGATTGCCGTCGAGGGCATTGGCCGCGACATAACCGAGAACAAGCGGGCGGAGGAGGCGTTACAGCAAAGGGAAAAGTACTTCCGGGCTCTCATCGAAAATGGTTCGGACATAATTAGCGAACTCGATACTCAGGCGAGTATTCGCTATGTAACCCCGTCGGTTGAACGTGCCCTTGGTTACAAGCAGCACGAAGTGACCGGCAAGAGCGTGTTCGATTTTATCCATCCTGATGATGTAGCGCGTGTCAGAGACACTTTTTCCGCAGGCATTGCGAATCCAGACCACACCTACTCCATCGAGATCCGCCTCCGTCATCGCGACGGATCATGGCGGATGCTGGAAGCTGCCGGCAAGTTTGTCACGAATCCAGAAGGATTCACCGGAGTGATTGTGAACTGCCGAGACGTTACCGAGCGCAGGCGCGCTGAAGAAAAGATTGCAAATCTCAACCGCACTTTGCGCGCTATACGCGATATAAACCAAATGATCGTTCATGAGAAAGATCCGCAAAAACTCATTCTTAGAACCTCTGAGATTCTGGTGGAGCATCGGGCTTATCATGCGGTCCTGCTCATTCTCACTGACGAGACAGGCAAGCCGCACACCCATGCCGTGGCGGGCATGAAAGAGGTCTTGGAACCGATGGTCGGCCACCTGAGGAAAGGAGCGGTTCCGCCCTGCTGCGAGGCGGAACGCCTGCACGATGGGGTTTTCTGCGTTGCGGACCATTCCGACGTCTGCGCTCCCTGCCCCATCACTTCGAACTATGACCGAGGTGATGTCATATGTATTCGGCTCCAACACGATGAAAGGATCTACGGGTATCTCGCTGGATCGGTAGCTCATGCGATGCGTGTTGATCCGAAGGAGCACGCCCTGTTCATCGAGATGGCCGGTGATGTGGCTTTTGCCTTGCACAACATCGAACAGGGAAAAGCCATGCAGAAGATGCATGAGGAGCGCGATCGTTTCGAGGCGGAGCTGCGACAAGCCCAGAAGATGGAGGCAATCGGCGCACTCGCTGGCGGGATCGCTCATGATTTCAATAATGTTTTGACGGCCATCATCGGCTACACGCAACTTGCGGAACAAGATGCTGAAAGAGGATCTCTATTGCATCGTAACCTCCAGGAAGTCCTAAAGGCGGGCAACCGTGCAAAAGACCTGGTTAAACAAATTCTTACATTCAGTCGCCAGGCTGTACAGGAACTGGTGCCGGTACAGGTAAAGCTCGTTGCCAAGGAGGCTCTCAAAATGCTCAGACCATCGCTTCCACCCACGATCGAAATTCGGCAGCATATCCAGAATGATTCTACAGTCTGGTCCGACCCCACACAGATCCACCAGGTGGTAATGAACCTTTACGCCAATGCGGCCCATGCCATGAGAGTGAAAGGAGGCATCCTTGAGGTGAGCCTCAGAGATGTCGCACTGGACCGCCGATCTGTGGCCCAGCATCCTGACTCAAAAGAAGGGCAATACGTGGTTTTGGAGGTCGCTGACACAGGCCACGGCATTGATCCGTCTAACAAGGATCGAATCTTCGATCCTTTCTTCACTACCAAAGAGCAGGGTGAGGGGACAGGCATGGGTCTGGCAGTGGTCCACGGGATTGTTAAGAAACTGGGAGGCTTCATTTCTGTTTACAGTGAAGTCGGGAAGGGTTCTAATTTCAAGATCTACATGCCCTCCATGTCCCAGGAGAAAAAACCCGAACCTGAGGGGGGGGCTCTCCCTATCCCAAAGGGAAAAGAACGGATTCTCTTTGTAGATGACGAGCCTGCCTTAGTAGAGATGGGCAAGCAAGTCCTTGAACGATTGGGCTACCTGGTGACAGGCAGAACAAGCAGCATTGAGGCCTTGGCACTTTTTCAGGCCCGGCCGAATGACTTTGATGTCCTCATTACCGATATGACCATGCCGAAAATGACCGGGGAAGAACTGGCGAAAAAAATCCTGAGCCTCAGGAAGGAACTTCCCGTAATCCTTTGTACGGGTTTCAGTGCCAGGCTCACTGAAGAGAGGGCAAAGGAGATTGGCGTAGGTGCAATCGTCATGAAACCCCTGGTTGTCGCTGATTTGGCCGGGACGATACGGCAGTGCCTGGATCAGAAAAAATAATTATTCCAGAGGAAGAGGATGGCAGGAATTCTCATTGTGGATGACGATCCCTCGGTTCGAGAGGTCCAGAGGCAATTCTTAGAAGCGAAAGGATATGAGTGTGTCGTGGCCTCCAATGCATCCGAAGCTCGAAGTCAAATGCAAAGAAGGGCTTTTGACGTCATCCTGTGCGACATCAATATGCCGGGCGAGTCCGGCATCGAGCTGATTCGCGATGTCGTCCATAACGGAAATGGCATAGCACCGCTCATGATCACCGGCATGGATGATCCCCTCGTGGTCAAGAAAGCCTTTGAAATCGGTGCCTATGATTACATTACCAAACCTCTCGATTTGAGCCGTGTTCTTATCAGTGTGACCAATGCGCTTCATCGCCGGGAACTGGAGATCAATGACCGCGCTTATCGGTATGAACTGGAGAATAGAGTGATGGAGCGCACTGCCAAGCTCCAGGAAACCATGGTGAGACTTGAGAAAACATTGGACGGCGTTATCGACACCATTGCTTTCACCCTCGAGAAAAGGGACCCCTACACATCAGGCCACCAACGCCGTGTAGCTCGTCTGGCCTGCAGCATCGGAAAAGGCATGAATCTTCCAGAGGATCTGATTAGCGGGCTTCGGATGGCTGCCTTGATTCACGACATAGGCAAGATCTATGTCCCTTCGGATATATTGAGCAAACCTGGGAAATTGTCTGAAACGGAGTTCGGGTTGATCAAGTGCCATCCCCAGGTCGGTTATGAGATCCTGAAAAAGATAGAGTTCCCTTGGCCCATTGCGGAAATCACTTTTCAACATCATGAAAGAATTGATGGATCTGGGTATCCCCGTGGTTTGTCCGGCAGCGAGATTCTCTTGGAAGCGAAAATCCTGGGTGTTGCCGACGTTGTCGAAGCCATGGTTTCCCACCGGCCCTACAGGCCGGCCTTTGGACTGGATAAGGTAATCGAAGAGGTCTTGAAAAACAGGGGGATTCTGTATGAGGCAGAGGTGGCTGATGCTTGCCTGGAAATCCTGAAAAAGGACGGAGTCAAGCTGGATTAGACCATCTTTGAATCAACACAACCTTACAACCGTAAGGGTCAGGTCAAAGGAGGATAGCTTTAGTGAAAATACTCGTTGTTGACGATGAAGAACCGGTCCGAAATCTGCTCAAGGCTTTTCTGGAGAAAGAAGGTTACGAAGTCATCTGTGCAAGCACCGGCGAGGAAGCCTTCAGGGAAATGGTAAAAAAGCCTGCCGTCGTGCTTCTTGATATCATGATGCCCGATATGCACGGCCTTCAAGCTCTGAATCGAATCAAAGAGGTATCCCCGTCAACACCGGTGATCATGGTGACGGGCCTTGCGGAGCATGCCATTGGGCTTGAAAGTCTGGAACGCGGAGCCTCTGATTTCGTGACCAAACCCATTGATCTGCATCACCTTGACCGTCTGGTCGCTTTCTACGCCTTGCTGGGCGATCCTGAAGCGACGGGCTGAAGTACCTATATTCCTAAGAAGGCGGTTCGGAACACATCGCTCTCCAGCAGCTCTTTTCCTCTCCCTTCAGCGACGATTCTTCCTGTCTGAAGCACGTAGCCGCGATCAGCCAGGTCCAGCGCCTCTCTGACATTTTGCTCCACAAGCAGAATCGTCATGCCTTCTCTCTTGAGGCGCCGCACCGTATCCAGGACCTCGTCTACCAGGATGGGCGCCAGACCCAGGGAGGGCTCATCCAGCATAAGGATCTTAGGATTGGACATCAGACCGCGGCCAATGGCCACCATCTGCTGCTCTCCCCCGGAAAGCGTGGATGCTGCCTGTGATCGCCGTTCGCGAAGGGATCTGAAGAGGTTGTACACAAATTCGAGATTTCTCTGGATCTGCAACGGATCGGTCAGGGTGTAGGCCCCTAAAAGGAGGTTTTCTTCCACTGAAAGAGGCCTGAAAAGCATCTTTTCCTCCGGCACGTAGATGATCCCCATACGGACGATTTGCTCTGTCTTTGACTTGTGGATCTCCCGATCCATGAAGAGAATACGACCTTCAAAAACGGGCTGGGTTCCCATGACCGCCCTGAGGAGCGTGGATTTCCCTGCCCCGTTGGACCCCACCACACAGACCGTCTCGCCGGCGCCCACAGCCATCGAGACCCCCTGGAGGATGGGCAACCCGGAGTAGCGAACTTTTATATTTTCAACAGTGAGAATCATGGCATTGCGGAACTGGCATTTCTCATTTACTAAGGAAAGGAGAGCAATATATTGTTTATATTTTTGCGGGGCATGGGGCCTTTCTTTCGTTCCAAGTCTCCCGGCCTGGTCTTTTCAGTGACTTATCCATGGGGGAGTTCTGCCCCCTCCGCATTCTCCGCCTGTGGCGGAGCTGCGGCTTCCCCCACGGATAAGTCACGAAAAGGACAGCGGCCTCCCGCC
>JAHECH010000317.1 GCA_024641835.1 Deltaproteobacteria bacterium | reverse complement strand
TGATATTATCTCGATCATCCGGCATGCGGCGAAGGGGGACGAGCTCCTTACCACGGAGCAGAGGGTCCACAAGGCCTTTATGAGGGTGAAATCGGATCGCCGCTTTAATGAGGAACAGGAGAAATGGCTGGAACTCATCAGGCAGCACCTGACCGAGAACCTCCTCATGGAAAGAGAGGATATTGAGTACTTGCCGATCTTCACCCGGCAGGGAGCATCCTGGAGCAAGGTGAACAAAGTCTTTGGTGGTGAACTGGAAAAGGTCATCAGCGAAATCAACTCAGCCGTTGCTGCCTAATACTTATTAATATTTCACATCAATTTTGATGTTGACTCTTTATGGTATCCAGTCTAAAGTCCCGCAAAAGAGAGGCCAAGCATAGAGAGAAATCCACAATGAAGCAGAAGACCAATTTCGATCTTTATCTCGAAGAACAGCTCAAAGACAAGGAGTTCGCCGAGCGATTCAGAAAGGCTGGAGAAGCATGGGATGTATCCATTCAGCTTGCTCAGCTTCGAAGGCGGACAGGCTTATCACAAAAAGATTTGGCCAGGCGGGTGGGGACTTCCCAGCAACAAATAAGCAGGTTGGAATCACCTTCTTATGAAGGGCACACCCTGAGTATGCTCCGCCGCGTTGCAGAGGTTTTAGGAGCAAGAGTTCGAGTAGCGATCGAAAAAGAGAAGCACTCTCGCTCTAAGGAGGTCGTTCATGAAGGCTCTAGAAAAAGAACGGCTTAAGAAAAGAGAAGCACTGGCTATTGAAGAAGCTGCGCGGACGCTTAAGAGTCAATTCTCTATCGATGAAATCATCCTTTTCGGTTCGAAGGCTCGCGGAGATCACGATGCTTTTTCTGATATTGATCTTTTGCTGGTCACAACTGAACCTCTGCACTGGAAAGATGAAAAGGCAATCGTGGAAACCCTGTTTGATATTGGGATGACCCATGATGTTATTTTCACTCCTTTGTTTGTCTCAAAGGAAGAGTGGAAGGGCGGTTTATTTGCGCAGTTCCCAATCTATGCGGAAATCGTTCGGGATGGAGCCGTTGTACCGTGAGTCAGAGGGAGATCATAGCCTATTGGCTTGAGAAGGCAGCCCAGGATCTTGCATCAGCTAGGGGGAATCTTTCAGCAGGTCGCCTTCAAAACTCTGTGAGGGATGCCTATTTCGCCTGCTTCCATTCGTTTTCAGCAGTGCTGATAAAGGCAGGGAGGACATTCAGGAAGCACAGCGAGGTCAGATCCATTCTTCACAGAGACTATGTCAAAGGGAGGAAGCTGGCCGTTGAATGGGGTAAGCACTATGACTGGCTTTTTGATAATAGACAGAAGGCTGATTATCGGCCACTAGTGGATTTTGATATCGACCAAGTGAAGGACATCCTTGAAAAGAGTGAAGGATTTGTGCGCGAGATGAAAAGTATGAGTCAGGGGGAGTAGGGAGCTCTTCTTCCTAAGGCGCCCCCACTTTCGTAAAGGGGGCAAGGGGGCTGGTCTCTAGAATACGTCCTAGAAATCTTGTTAATCCTGTCTAACCACAAAGGTAACTCATGACCGACATCGTAGGCAAACTCTGGGGATTCTGCCACACTCTCCGCCACGACGGAATCGACTACGGTGACTACATAGAGCAGCTCACCTATCTCCTCTTTCTCAAGATGATCGAAGAGAAGGGCGCAGAGATCCCTCCTGAATACTCATGGGCCGTGCTTAGGGAAAAATCCGGCACAGAACTTACCGAACATTACATGGATACGCTCCGTGAGTTGGGAAAACAAAAAGGCATGCTCGGCGACATCTATGCCGGGGCCATTTCCAGGTTCAGTAACCCTGTGAACCTCAAAAGGCTGGTGAACCTGATCGATGAAACCGAATGGACTGGTCTCAACGTAGATGTGAAGGCGGCGGCCTACGAAGGCCTGCTTGAGAAATCAGCATCTGAAGGCAAGAAAGGGGCAGGGCAGTATTTCACACCCCGCATCTTGATACAGTCTATTGTGCGGTGCATGAAACCCGATCCTCGGAAGGCCAAAGACTTCACAATACATGACCCAGCAACAGGGACAGGTGGCTTCCTTGTGTGCGCTTATGAATGGCTCATGGCGGAAACAAAGGGCAGGCTGGATCGAGACGATGCCAAACGAATTTTGAATTCCACCTACTCGGGTACGGAACTTGTACCTCGGCCCAGAAGGCTTGCCTTGATGAATCTTTATCTCCACGGGATTCAGGCCAACCTCTATTTGGGTGACGCCATCTATGAACCCAAGAGAGGAAAACCTTATGACATCGTTATGACCAATCCTCCTTTCGGGACAAAAGGAGCGAACCAGGCCCCGAACCGTGATGACTTCACCATTTCAACAAGCAACAAACAGCTCAATTTTGTCCAGCATGTAATGAGCATTCTCAAGCCCGGAGGACGCGCTGCTATTGTGGTTCCTGACAATGTCCTTTTTGCCGACCAGGCCGGCGAAGTTTTCAAGATCCTCACAGAAGATTGCGACCTCCATACCGTGCTCCGCCTTCCAAATGGGACCTTCACACCTTACAGTCCCGGCACGAAGACGAATGTCATTTTCTTCACCAAAGGATTCCCTACAGAAAATGTTTGGATCTACGATGCCCGTACCAATGTTCCCAGGATTACCAAGAAAGACCGTCCACTGACACCACAGCATTTTGCAGAGTTTGAAAAATGCTTTGGTTCCAATCCTGAAGGTCATTCGAAACGCGATCCAAAGCAATCCAAAGAGGACCGATGGCGGTCTTTCAGCATCAGCGATGTGAAAGCCCGCGACTTCAAGATCGACAGTCTCAAGTGGTTAAAAGATGAAACACTTGAAGATGGCAATGGACTTACAGAGCCAGAGGAATTGGCGACCGAGGCCATCGCCGAACTTGAAGGTGCCCTAGAACAACTCAAATCCATAGTAGTTCTTCTGGAAAATCATCCGACCAATGGCTTTTCAACCAAGGAAGGTCCAGAGAAATAGAGAGTGCGATATCAGATGGAAGAATTCGAAGACTCGAATGAGGATCTCCCTGAAGGTTGGAGACTTGCTCTTCTTGAAGAGATCTGCGAGCCGCCTCAATACGGTTGGACCACGAGTGCTGACACGAATGGACGGGGGACAAAACTTCTTCGGACGACTGACATATCGAAGGGTGAGGTCGATTGGTCGACCGTGCCTGGCTGTGAGAGGGAACCTGAAGATGTAAAAAAGTACCTGCTTTGGCCAGGTGACATTTTGGTTTCGAGGGCGGGATCTGTTGGGATAAGTTATGTTGTTAAAGAAGGTCCAAGGGCGGTTTTTGCATCCTACCTAATCCGCTTTAGACCACTTTCTCCGATATCGAGTGACTATATTGGCTATTTCCTTAAATCCCCACAATATTGGGAGGCAATAGCTGAAGAGACCGCAGGCATCGCAATTCCAAACGTAAATGCTTCCAAGCTCAAGAAGCTTAAAATACCGCTTGCTCCCCTTGGAGAACAAAAGCGGATTGTCGCGAAGCTTGAGGAGTTGCTTCCCAAGGTTAATGCTGTGCGGGAGCGCTTGATCAGGGTTAAAGAGACAATGAAGCGTTTCCACCAGTCGGTCCTCTCCGCCGCCTGCTCCGGCCATCTCACGGCGGACTGGAGGACAATGCGTCCAAATGTGCAGAAAGCTACAGAGCTTGTGAAGAAAGCACAGCTAATGGAGAAAAGACGCTATACGGAAGAATGTGAAAAAGCAAAACGGAATGGAAAAGACAAGCCGAGGAGGCCATCCATTTTGGAATTGGAGGAAATAGATAGTCATCCAGAGATAGAGACATGGGCCGCACTAAAAATGGATTATGCTTTTCGGCCGGAGGGCTTGTTTGATGGGCCGTTTGGCTCGAACTTGAAAACATCAGATTACACACACCGTGGTGTAAGGGTTGTCAGGATTGAAAATATCGGCTTTCTCTCATTCTTGGAAGAAAAGAGAACCTATATAAGTGCCCAAAAGTATGAGACTCTCAAGAAGCACACTGTGCGGGAGGGCGATTTAATATTCGCTTCCTTCATTTCGGATGGTGTGAGAACGGTAGTTCTCCCGAACGTTGAGAACGCCATTGCAAAAGCTGACTGTTTTTGCCTTCGGCCTTTACCTCAATTGTTGGACAGCCGGTATCTTGCAATCGTCCTGAGCAGCCGTCAGACATATTCTGAACTGTCTGAAGGAATACACGGTGCCACCAGACCGCGCATTACGACCAAGCAGCTTAGAAATCTGAGCATTCCATTGGCACCATTTGAAGAACAAAAAGTAATCATTGATCGTGTGGAGTCGCTTTTCGAACTGGCTGAGAGGGTAGAGAAAGGTCTCGAAGTTGAGCTTTCGCGGACAGAAAAAATAACTCAGGCTATCCTGAAAAAAACATTCCGAGGTGAACTGGTCCCGGCTGAGGCTGAATTGGTCCGTGGCCAAAGAAATCAAATGAATACCCGGGCGGAATGAGGTATAGAATTAAGAAAAAAATTGTAAACCAGATCACGCGCAGGTGGAGTGGGAAATATTGTGTGTCACGTATAGGGATTGTATCGGATTTAGCCGGCTGACCAGATATCCCTGAATTTTCAATAAGATAACGCTGGAAGAAAAATGCGGATTATATCTCCATCATATGAAATCCTCGATATGCCGGACGGTCAAGCGGTTCTGACGCGCATAGAACTTGCAGGACGGACTTGCTACAAATCCGAAGACCGCATCACACCCGATTCAGCCAAATCATTTGCGAAACGTCTTCTTGATTCAGGCCACCACAGCGTGATCGAACATGTCAACATCACGGTGAGGTTTGTTTGCGACAGAGGTGTAAGTCATGAACTAGTTCGCCATCGTCTCGCCTCTTACAGTCAGGAAAGTACTCGTTACGTTAATTACTCCCAGGGTAAGTTTGGGCATGAGATAATCGTTATTAAGCCTCTCTTCTGGCCAGAGGATTCTCCCGAATACAAAGAGTGGGTTCTGGCAATGGAGAGAGCTGAAAAGTCCTATATGGAATTAATTGGGCTTGGTGCCAGTCCAGAGCAAGCCCGTAGTGTTCTTCCTAACAGTCTAAAGAGTGAAATTGTTATGACTTGTAATATTAGAGAGTGGAGGCATGTTCTAGATCTTAGATGTTCTAAGGTGGCGCATCCCCAAATGCGCGAATTGATGCTGCCATTACTGAATGAGTTTCACGAAAGACTGCCTGTTCTCTTTGATGATATCTTCGAGAAATACAGGGCATAAAGATTGCAGGCGGAGTCCATAGTTGGTCGTTCCAATGGTGACGAAGTGGCTCATTTCTTGTTGTTCGCCGCCTAATTAATGGCAACCGAAGTTTTGAAAACCGGCTTTTCAACAATGAAACCATTTCAAGGAAAAATAATAAGAGCTCCTAGCCACTGGAGCCGTTCTTGTACAAATACTGAATGTACCCTTCATCAGCTTTCTCCATTCATAGGGAAGCTGAAAAGTGCCATAGCGCGAGAACTCATAATCACATATTCCAGGCCAGGGGATCTCATCGTCGATCCCTTTGCGGGTTCGGGTACAATCCCATTGGAAGCATTGTTGGCTGGCCGTAGAGCACTAAGCGCAGATGTGAGCCTGTACGCAAAGGTTTTGTGTAAAGCTAAGCTAGAAGCCCCAGCATCTTATGAACTCGCCATGATAAAAGCAGAAAACGCTTTGGGAAAATCCTTAGAAGTTCGAGAGCC
>JAHECH010000316.1:1776-5749 GCA_024641835.1 Deltaproteobacteria bacterium | reverse complement strand
CGTTTCTAGCACCCCTGTGTCCGGTAAAAAATGTGGGACATAGTCAGCCCGAGATTGGGGGAGAGGGGCCTGGATGACAAAAGACTTAATACGTTCGTATTAGTGTGCCGAGTCGTATAAGAATAGGGGGTGTTGAAAACGCGTCCGAGGTCCCGCCCATTAGGGCTGGACGGTCCTGAGACAACACGCCCCGGCGTGCTCTGGCTCAACTCAGTTAGGCAACGGATTTATGAACTCGCCGATTGAAGAATTGAAGAAATCCAAAGCGGTCCTGGTCTCTCTTTTCTCCAACGGAAAAGGAATAGAAACCTTTCAAGACCAATATACAGAGATCGTGGATCAGTATTTCCGAAGAAGCCTTCAGGAGAGCAGCGCAGGGCAGAGCCTTTTCAAGAACAAGAACCCTTTCGGATTGATTGCCCTGGGGGGTTACGGGAGGAAGGATCTCTGCCTTTTTTCGGACATTGATGTCATGGTTCTCTTCGGTTCAAGAGTACCCTCCATGGCAAAACCCTTGGTTGAGGAGATCTTCTATCCCCTCTGGGATGAAGGCATCGAGCTGGGCTACGGAACCCGAAGCATCAAGGATTGCCTTGGCCTTGCCAAGGATAACTTCGAAGCCCTGACTTCCATGATGGATGCGAGGTTCATTTGCGGCGATTCTCCCCTCTACCTCTCTTTATTTGCGGATCTTCAGAAAAAAGCAGTTCACAAAAGAGCCATGGCTTTCAAGCGATGGCTCCTTGAAAAGCATGAACTCCGGATGGCTATCTTCGGCGATGCGAGTTACCTTCTGGAACCCAACCTCAAGGAGGGCATAGGTGGCCTAAGGGATTTTCACTATATCCTCTGGCTGGCCAAGGCTTTCTTTGACCTGAAAGTTCCCCGGGATTTGGAGTATCTCGGAGAGCTCTCCCATACCGAGTACGAAGATCTCATAAAGAACGTGGAATTCATCAGGCTGGTCCGCAATCATCTCCATCGCCTCTCGGGCAGGAAAAACGATCGCCTCACCTATGACTATCAGGAAAAGATCGCTGAATCCCTGGGTTACCAGGAACAAAATGACGTGCTAGGAGTAGAACACTTCCTCGGCAGACTCCATGGCGCCATGGCGTCGCTCAAATCCATCCACCGCTCCTTTGTGCTCACCCATCTTTCACACAAGAATCGGCTCATGGGGAAGTCTCATTCGGAGGATCTCCCGAAGTCTCTTCACCTCGTTCAGGGCGAAATTGGCTTTGATTCGGCGACATATATCCTCTCCCATCCTTTCGTGCTCATGGATATCTTTGATACAGCATGCCGCCTGGGTGTCCCTCTCTCATTGGAGGCGAAGAGACTGGTGCGGGAGTTTCTTCACCTCATCGATGAGCGTTTCAGATGCTCTCCAGAGGCAGTCAGAGGATTTCTTCGGATTATAAACCACCAAAGAGCTTTTGAAGCGCTTGACGCGATGCTTGAAGTAGGATTCCTGGACGCCTTTATCCCCGAGTTCGGACAGATCCGTGACAGGGTGCAGTTTGACAGCTACCATATTTTCCCTGTGGGAACCCACTCCTTACAAACCGCGCGAAACCTCAAGAATCTTCCGAAACAAAAAGACATATTGCTCTTGACCATTTTTTCGGACATCTCTGATCCTGAGCTGCTCTTTCTTGCAGCGCTCTTCCATGACATCGGCAAGATCGGAAAGAGCCACTCGAGGAAAGGGGCCCTGATCACCCGGAACATACTGAAACGCTTTGGGTATGATGACGAGAAGGGTGAGAAAATCCTTTTCCTTGTGGCTCATCATCTTCTCTTGGCCGAGACAGCCACAAGAAGAGATCTGAACGATGAAAAAGTGGTTGTCCAGGTTGCCCGGATCATCGAAAACGCGGAACGGCTCAAGATGCTCTACCTTTTAACGTGGGCGGATGCGAAAGCCACGGGCCCCAGAGCGTGGAACGAATGGATTGAGAATCTTGTAGAAGAGCTTTTTTTCAAAGTCCTCCACACCTTCGAGAAGGGAGATCTGGCGACTCCTGACGCCACCCACCGGATGAGACAAACCATGCTCTGGGTAAGACATGAAACAGAAGGTGATATTCCCGCCCACGAACTGGATGAACTCTTTGAAGCCATGGCGCCCCGTTACCTCTTGGAAACAAAGCCGAGCGACGTCGTTCGGCACGCCATGACCTTCAGAAGCCTCCGGGAAGGTTTCAGCAACAATCCCTCATCCGTGTTCCATCTCGACGCAAGAGATCAAAGAGCGGGAGGGGTCTGGGAGGTGACTTTTATAGCCAAAGACCGGCCGGGTCTCTTTTCCGACATCGCGGGCGTCATGGCCTTGAACAATATCAATATCCTCGCCGCGCAGGTCTACACATGGAGGGATGGAACGGCGGTGGATGTTTTCAAGGTATCGAGCCCACTTGATCCACTCCATTCAGCTGAGATCTGGAACAAAGCAACCAAAGAACTGGGAGAGGTCCTGAGAGGGGAATTGGCTATCTCATCGCGCCTCCAAGAAAAAGCCCTCCCCTCCATCCTTTCCGTTCCGAAGTCCCCGGCTCGACCTCCAGACGTCATCGTTGACAACGATTCATCTGATTTTTTCACTCTGATTGAGGTGTTTGCCGCTGATCAGATAGGCCTTCTTTACCGGATTACCCATACCCTTTTCGGTCTGGGCCTGGATATCAGTATCGCTAAGATCGCAACCAAAGCGGATCAGATAGCAGATGTTTTCTACGTGCGGGATCTGGAAGGCCAGAAGATTGTCGAAAAGGAACGGGTTGAAGAAATCAAGAAAGCCCTGCTCCACGAACTGAAGCAGGGCTGAGGATTGGGTTTCTCAGGGTCTGGCTGAGCTCCGGTGAGGCAGGATGCGGATATGCCCTAGAACGATTGGGCTTTCATCACCATCCATCTGGCCCACTGCCTGGCTTCTTCGATGTCAGCCCGGTCAGGATGGCCTGCTGCGCTCTGCGCCTCTATCGCCCAGTACCTGTCCTCTGGTTTTTTCATGAGCTTCTCTATCAGATCCCTTTTGACTTCTCCTCGGCAGCCGAAGGTACCAAGCAATGTCCTCTTTTGGACGAGGCCTATAGCGTCGTAAAAGGCCTCCACTGCCAGCTCTCCCCCTCGCAAGGAGCCATGGGTTGCAAACAGCGCGATCTTTTTACCTTCTGGAATCTTTCTCAAGAATTTTTCAACCTTGAGAGGGACGCTGTGAGCGTGAACCGGGAACCCTACGAAAAAAAGATCTTCATTCGTGACGCCTCCGACGCTCCTGATGGGCGCAATCCGTTTCTCCACAAAGACAATGCCATCATAAATCCCTTTTGCCAGCTTCTCCGTATTCGCTGTTTCAGAATAGTAAGTGACCAGTACCCTCATCTTACCCTCCATGGAATGGATTGAACACTTCTTAGCAGAATTTCAAAGTCCTGTGCAAGCGATTTACTACTGGGAGCAACAAACTGTTTGCGTAACCTAACTACGCGGGGCATGGGGGTTTTCTGAAGTGACTGGCGGGAGGCCGCTGTCCTTTTCGTGACTTATCCGTGGGGGAAGCCGCAGCTCCGCCGCAGGCGGAGAATGCGGAGGGGGCAGAACTCCCCCATGGATAAGTCACTGAAAAGACCAGGCCGGGAGACTTGGAACGAAAGAAAATGCCCATGCCCCGCGAAAATGCAAACAATATATTGCTCTCCTTAGTAACTCCAGGGCAAGTTCTCAAGGTCCACATTCCCTCCTGAGAGGATGATGCCAATCCGCTTTCCTTTGAGCTCTTTGCCCCTGCTCATAACCGCGCCCAGGGGAACCGCAGCGGAAGGTTCAACGATGATTTTCATCCTCTCCCAGATATGGCGCATCGCCTGCACAATCTCCTCTTCGCTGACCGTGATGATTTCCTTGACATGTTTCTTGATGATAGCAAATGTGAGGCTCCCTAGAGAAGTCCGCAGCCCGTCAGCGATGG
>JAHECH010000316.1:0-1766 GCA_024641835.1 Deltaproteobacteria bacterium | reverse complement strand
TGAAAAGACGAACCCGCCTCTGGCGGGCCAGGCCGGGAGACTTGGAACGGAAGAAAGGCCCCATGCCCCGCGAAAATGTAAACAATATATTGCTCTCCTTAGTAACTGCCTGAATTGCCGCGTCGAGACGGAGTCTTCTTATGAAATCATTGAGTGCTGATGTGGTGATCTGCGGTGCCGGCATTGGCGGCGTCTCCGCTGCCTATCATCTCGCCGCGAGACAAGGCATAAAGAAGGTCCTGCTCGTGGACGAGCGCCCGCCCTTGAGCCTTACAAGCGACAAGTCCACGGAAGCTTACCGGAACTGGTGGCCGGGGCCGGGTGATACCATGGTTCGCTTCATGAACCGGAGCATCGACCTGCTCGAAAACCTGGCTGGTGAAAGCGACAACTTTTTTCGCATGAATCGTCGGGGCTACGTCTTCCTCACCGCTGATCCCAAAAAGGCAGCCCTCATGGAGCAGACCGCCAGGGAGATTTCCCAGTTGGGAGCAGGGCCTGTGCGCTATCACCAGGGTCGTCCCGATAATCCCCACTACTCTCCCTCGCCTCGCCAGGGCTTTGACCCTCAATTGAGAGGAGCGGATCTTGTCACGGACCAGGCATTGATCCAGAAGCACTTTCCTTTTATCTCAGACAAAGCAATCGCTCTGCTTCATCCGCGACGTTGCGGCTGGTTGAGTGCGCAGCAACTCGGTATGTACTTGCTGGAGCGCGCCAGGGAACATGGCGCGCGATTCCTGAAGGGCCGCGTGTTTGAGGTTGCTGTGAGCAAGGGCCGGATTGAAGGCGTCCATGTGCAAACAGAAGACGGCACGACCCGAATATCCACCAAGGCTTTTGTCATTGCTGCTGGACCCCTTCTCAAGAGTGTGGGAGCCATGATTGGGATTGATTTACCCGTGTTCAATGAGCTTCACGGCAAAATCGCTTTCAACGATCCTTCGGGTGTCATTTCCCGGGACGCTCCGCTCATGATCTGGACAGATCCGACCGTACTGCCCTGGACCGAAGAAGAGCGTAACGAGTTGGCAGGGAGTGACAATACAAAGTGGCTGCTTGAGGAGTTTCAGGGAGGCGTTCATTTCCGGCCAGAAGGAGGACCGGGCAGTCAGACCGTTCTCGCCCTCTGGACCTATGACATCAAACCCCAGGAACCGATCTGGCCGCCTGTTTTCGAGCCTGAATATGGAGAGGTGGTGCTCCGGGGCATGGGCGTCATGATTCCGGGCTTGATCCCCTACTTGGGCAAAATCGGCAAACCCATCGTGGATGGGGGGTATTACTGCAAGACCCGGGAGAACCGGCCCCTCATCGGCCCTCTTCCTGTCCAAGGCGCTTTTATCATCGGCGCACTGTCAGGGTTTGGCATCATGGCGAGCATGGCTGCCGGCGAACTGCTCGGCATTCATGTCGCTGGAGGCGAGCTTCCGGATTACGCTCCCGCTTTTCTCTTGAGTCGATATGAAGATCCGGAGTATCAGAAGATCCTGGCCAGTTGGGACGCCGCCTCAGGGCAGTTATAATCTCTTTGATCAGCACTGACAGGCTGCTCAAAAAAGCCCAGATACAAGGCGGCCGAAATCCTACCCCAATCTCCTGATAAAGATCCGTCCCAGGACCAGGGTCACAATGACGGCTGGGACATAAATCTTCAAAAAGGTAAGTACCATATCCTGACCCTTAGAACCCATGTAGAGACTGAAGGCGAGCTCAGCCAGAATCAGGATGTTGACCACCACCACGGCAATCTTTTGCTTGATATT
>JAHECH010000315.1 GCA_024641835.1 Deltaproteobacteria bacterium | reverse complement strand
AGCCTCATCAATGATCAGGGGCCGCCCGGGGCCATGCTGTCTAAGGGGCACGAGGGCTCCAGTGAAGATAGGGCCTTAACTGCTGCCGCGTCCCTGCGAATGACCTTCATAGGCGACGCAGGGTCACGACGCAAGGCCGAAGTTTCTTGTTCGATCAAACTGGCCGCCCCAGCG
Source organism: Deltaproteobacteria bacterium (assembly GCA_024641835.1). Lineage (GTDB taxonomy): Bacteria > Desulfobacterota > DSM-4660 > Desulfatiglandales > HGW-15 > JAHECH01. Next base: position 5,594 of record JAHECH010000315.1, on the reverse strand, counting down.
GCCAGCGGCTAGGCTGTCTTCTGGTCTTTTACCGATTTCTGCCCAAGGCCAAAATCGGCAAGTTCCCTTTCTTGCCTATACTGGTGTTTTGGATGTTCATGTCTCATCTTCGATGCTCTGGCCATTTTACCGATTTCAGCCTTGGGCTGTTTTCGGTAAAACCTCGTGTCTCACGCAAAGCCGCAAAGGCCGCAAAGGAAATCGTTTTTTATGTTCATAATCAACAACTCTTGGCGTTCTTAGCGGCTTGGCGAGAGGAAGAATCTCACGCAAAGCGGCCTTCGCCACAAAAGAGGGAGATCCTCGAACAGCCAAAACAGGTTGTAAATCGTGATCTTTGGAGCTATAGAGTATGAAGAAGAGTTTAGGCGAATCGAGGTCTAGAAGAGGGTGCAACCATGGCAAAGACAGTTATCGACATTTCCGATGATAAGTTGGCGGAGTTGGAGCCATACAAGGACAGATTAGGGGAACTGCTCCTTTTGGGCCTATCTCAGATCAAGATCCAGGAAGTTCTCCTTCTGTATCAACGAGGCCTTATATCATTTGGTAGGGCAGCTGAATTGGCTGGATTGCCGGAGCAGGAAATGATTCGGCAGGCAAGGGCGTTCGGAGTCTTTCCACGCTGGTCAGAGAAGATGGCAGAGGAAGAGGCGGCGTGATCGTCGTCATCAACTCGGGACCACTGATGGCTCTCGCAAAGCTCGGACTGCTGGACCTTCTTCCGCGTCTTTATGGGCAAGTAAGCTTTCCGACAGCCGTTTTTGCCGAAGTCGTTGTTCGAGGCCGTGAACGAGGATACTCTGATGCCTTTCTCGTTCAACTGGCAGTTCAACAAGGGAAGTTAAAAGTTCTCGAGGTGAGTGAGGGCGACCTTCCCCCTGACATTCAAGATCTCCCTTTAGATGCGGGTGAGAAGCAGACTTTGTACCTTGCCAAAAGGGATAAAGCTGACCTGGCGTTGTCTGATGATGAAAAAGTCCGTGAGGAAGCAAAGGCACGAGGTATGAACATTAAGGGGACGCTGGGCGTTATTATTCAGGCCTATCGCACCGGGCTGCTAGGGTTTAATGATGTTGAGAGTACCATTGAAGCAATCATAGGCAGAGAAGATATCTGGATTTCGGAAGAGCTTTGCCGCCGTGTTCTGGGGAAGCTGAAAGACCAGTGACAAAGATGAAGGGTAGAGATGCCGGAATTCATCTCCTGCGGCAGGCCTGTGATCTGCCGATTTCAGTTTTGGGCCTTTTTCTGTAACTTCCTGCGCACTTTTACCGATGTCTGCCCAAGGCTATTTTCGGGAACACTGCTTGTTGCTTTGTCCCTCTTCCGGTTTGCCCCATGCTCCAGCCGTTTTGTACTGAGGCTCTGAGGTTCTGACCTCTGTCCTCCGTCCTCTGTCTTTTACTGTGGTTCTGTGTTGAATTCTCCAACTTTAGGCACTTTAGACATTTTAGGCATTCTAGGCACTTGGTCCTGCTGTCATCTGACCTCTGTCATCTGGTTTTATTGATCTCTGGCTTTACGTTGCCTTTCTCGCATCTGTTGACCAAATAGACCAAACAGACTAGACAGACCAGACAGTATAGCGGATCAACCAGCAGAGGAAAGGGGTCTCTCGTGATCCGTTACATGCTGGATAGGAATACCTGCATCGGCCTCATCAAGCAAAGGCCGGAAAAAATCAGTGCCAGGCTGTTAGGCCTTGACGTGGAGGATGTGGCGATATCCAGCATTGTTGCTGCGGAACTGTGGTACGGTGTTGCCCTTTCGGAGAAGAAAAAGCAAAACGAAGCTGCGTTGCGGGATTTCCTCGATTTCGTGAAGGTGTTGGATTGGCCGAGCGGAGCTTGCCCGGTTTACGGGCGGATAAGGGCTCACCTGAAGAAAAAAGGGACTCCTGTGGGTGCGATTGATCTTCTGATTGCTTCCCATGCGGCATTCCTCAATGCCGCACTTGTGACGAACAATACCGGGGAGTTTGAGCGGGGACCGAATTTGAAGGTGGAAAACTGGCTCGCCTGATATTTCTACTCCTGCCTGTGGCTCTTCCTTAAATCCGTGGACACTCTGGACCGGCTTGGCGAGAGGACGCTTTTATCACGCAAAGACGCAAAGTGCGCGAAGAAAGACTTTTTGTTGGTTGTTAGAAGCATGAGGAGGGATTAGGGTGTCACGCAAAGGCGCAAAGAGCGCAAAGAAAGGTCCCTAATCTGTATCTGCGGATCGATTGATAAAATGATTTACGAGGAAATCTTCAAACAATTCGAGAGGGATGAAGTTCGATACCTGGTTGTTGGAGGTGTGGCAGCCAATATTTATGGGTATGTGAGAATGACGGTGGATCTGGATATCATGGTTGATCTCTCTGAGGAGAATCTGACCAAAATCGTCTCCATCATGGAACGGCAGGGGTATTCCCCCAGGGCACCTATAAAACCAGAGGAGTTACTCTCAAAAGAAAAAAGGGACGAGTGGATAGAGAAAAAGGGTGCGGTGGTCTTTACTTTCATAGATCCCCTGAAGCCTTTTAGGCAGATAGACATCTTCCTGGTGAACCCGCTCAGCTTCGAAGAATCTTATGGAAGAAAAGAAGAAATGATCATAGCCGGGATAAAGGTGGCTGTGATTTCCCTGCACGACCTCATCAGGATGAAGGTCACGACAGGCAGGCCGAGAGACCTCGAGGATGTCGAGCATCTCAAGAAGATTATGAGCATGAAGAAAGGCCAATAATGGACGTGGAACGTCTTTACGAGTTCGGTTACATCAAGACCCCGCTGGACAAAGTCTTCGATCGCCGGTCGTCGGTCCCTGACGAATGGTTAATGGATTGGCTGAAAGATACCAATGACTATCAGCGATCCCATTCCGAGGAAGAACTGAGGCTATCAGGTTCATTCACTCGTGAACAAATTCTGGATTGGCTCGAGGAAGCATCCGAATTTGTGTGGGAAGCAAAGAAAGCGGGCAGGTGGTAGCGTTCTTATCACGCAAAGGCGCAAAGAGCGCAAAGAAAGACTTTTTGTTGGTTCTTAAAAGGATAAAAAGCTTTGGCGCGCTTGGCGTCTTGGCGAGAGGATGCTTTTGTCACGCAAAGACGCAAAGAACGCAAAGAAAGGCTTTTTGTAGGTAGGAAGACGCAATGAGAAGAGATCGTTATTTAAATCTTTTTGTTGTCCTGGGCGCCGACATCCTTCTGGTCGCTCTCTCCTGGTATTCTGCTCACGAGCTGCGGTTCAATTTCGAGATCCCTGAGAGCCAGTATAGGCTCATGATCTGGATCCTCCCTTTTATCCTGCTCATCAAAATTCTTGTGTTCTATCTTTTCGACCTCTACCGAGGGATGTGGCGATACACGAGCATTTCCGATCTCGTCAACATTATCAAGGCAGCGAGTGTAAGCTCGCTCCTCGTGGTTTGTCTCATCCTGTTCACCCATGGGTTTGAGGGCTTTTCAAGAGCAACCTTTATTATTGACTGGTTCCTGACGATCTTTTTCATCGGTGGCTACAGGCTCGGCATCCGCCTCTTCTTCTGGGTCGGTCTTGGATACGGCCTCAGCCGGCTGGCCGGAACAAGTTTTCTTGGTCTCGGGACAAAGTCCCGAAAAGGGGCGAAGAATCTGTTGATCATAGGAGCCGGGGATTCGGGTGAAAAGATTCTCCGGGAGATCCTGGAAAATGCGGGGCTGCGGTACCAGGTTGTAGGCTTCATCGATGACGATGAAGTGAAGGTGGGAAAGCAGATCCACGGGGTTCCTGTACTGGGGACGAGCGAAGACCTCAAGCCTATCGCGGAAAGGGCGCGGGCGGAAGAACTCCTCATCGCCATTCCCTCGGCGACCTCCGGGGAAATGCGCAGACTCCTCTCAAGGTGTGCGGAAAGCGGCCTCCCTTACAAGACCGTGCCCGGCATAGGGGAACTGATCGGCGGGCAGGTGAGTGTAAAGGCGATCCGCGAAGTCGCCTATAGGGACCTGCTCGGCAGAGAGACGATTCGTCTGGAAGAAGACCGGATCGGCGCCTACATTAAGAACTCGCTGGTGCTCGTCACCGGCGCCGGAGGATCCATCGGCTCAGAGCTATGCCGGCAGATCTGCCGTTTCGGTCCGGAGAAGCTAGTCCTGTACGATCGGGCGGAAAGCCCTCTGTACGAAATCGGCCTGGAACTCAGGACAGACTTTCCCCATGTTCGGACCGTACCCGTCCTGGGAGACATCAGGGACCGGCAGCAGCTTACGAAGGCTTTTTCAGCATACCGGCCGAGAGTTGTGTTTCATGCTGCTGCCTACAAACATGTGCCCATGATGGAACTCCTGCCCTGGAAAGCGATCAAGAACAATGTCCTTGGCACGCGCAATGTGATTGATATGAGCAAGCAGCACAGGGTGGAGCAATTTGTTCTTGTCTCCACCGACAAGGCGGTGCGGCCCGTGAGCGTCATGGGAGCTTCCAAGAGGATTGCGGAACTGCTCGTTCAAGGCCAGAATGGATGCACCCTTACGGGAACGAAATTTATGACCGTCCGGTTCGGCAATGTCGTAGGGAGTGTGGGCAGCGTCGTCCCCCTTTTCAAAAAGCAGATTGAAAGGGGAGGCCCTGTCACGGTGACCCACCCTGAAATGACCCGCTTTTTCATGACCATTCCGGAAGCGTGCCAGCTCATCCTTCAGGCGGGCGCCATGGGTGAAGGAGGGGAAACGTTTATCCTCGACATGGGGCAACCCGTGAAGATTGTGGACATGGCGAGAGATCTCATACGCCTCTCCGGCTTTGAGCCGGACGTAGACATCAAGATAGACTATGTTGGCCTTAGACCCGGAGAGAAGCTTTACGAGGAGCTTATAACGCAGGGAGAGGGAATTCTTCCCACGAGCCACGAAAAGATCCTAGTGCTCAAAGGGATCACGTGCGATCAGACTCGTCTTAATGGTGTAATTGACGAACTGGCAAAGCTCGCTTACGAGCAGGATGCCGGCGGGATCAAGACAAAGCTTCAGGAAATTGTGGAAGATTACAGGCCGAATCACTAAAGACCAACGAAGATAGGGTGAAACATGGCGAGAGAGAAAATGTATTTTATCGGTGGGCTTTTTATCGGTGTTTTTGTTGCCTTGCTCTTTCTCTTTTACTTTGCACCCCGGTATTCCGTGGTGAAGACGCCAAACGGACTCGTCAGACAAGACAAGTGGACCGGCCAGTCCTGGCGGTTTGTGGATAACCAGTGGAAAGCGATTGTGGCGCAAGACTACGACTGGGAGAAGATTGACGCATCCCTGGTGAGTGCACTTCGGATTCCCTCCGGGGAGTTAGATACCGGCGCAGCCTTGAAGCTCTTGAAACAGAAGCACCCTATCCTGAAGACCCTGTCTGACGAAGACCTTCTGGAGAGGATCAAGATTGTTTATTCAAGGCAGATCCTTGGCAACATGTACCTGGACACGTTTCTCAAAGCGGAAAAATCGAGCCCGCCGCAAAAGCAATAAAGATAGGGGAAGAGTGAAGCGCACCGGCGGGCATGGGTGCCATTTCTTTCGTTCCAAGCCTCCCGGGCTGGTCTTTTCAACGACTTATCTATGGGGGAGTTCTGCC
>JAHECH010000314.1 GCA_024641835.1 Deltaproteobacteria bacterium | reverse complement strand
GGAGAATGCGGAGGGGGCAGAACTCCCCCATGGATAAGTCACTGAAAAGACCAGGCCGGGAGACTTGGAACGAAAGAAAGGCCCCATGCCCCGCAAAAATGTAAACAATATATTGCTCTCCCTAGTAATGCGGGCGAGGATGAAACATGATTCTTAATGAAATTGCGGATGAATTCGATCAGTGTATCAAATGCGGTCTGTGCCAGGCCACCTGTCCTGTATGTAAAGAACTGCTCCTGGAGAAATATACTCCCCGTGGCAAAGTGCAGCTCGCCAGGTATTACGGCAAGGGAGAGCTCGATCTGAGCGGCCACTTCCGGGATATCTTTGCCAAGTGCCTTTTGTGCGGCTCTTGTTCCGTCACCTGCCCGAGCGGCGTGGACCTCAAGCAGATATTCCTGGAGATGCGAAGGGAGATTGCGGAGAAACGGGGCCTTCATCCGGCCATGGAGAAAGCCGTGACAGCCGTTTCCAGCAAAGGAAACATCTCGAGTGAAGACAACCTGGAACGGACGGAATGGAGGGAAAGTCTCAAATCCATTCCCGATCACCTGTATGAAAAAGATAAGGCAGAAAATGGATCTTCTTGTGATGGACATTACTGAGATCGTTCTTCGGGCAATAGGAGGCGACAACGGCGATTTTGTTCACACGCCAAAGTAAGACCTGATCACTTCCTCGTTGTCCAGAAGTTCTTTTGCTTTGCCCTGGTACCTGATCTTGCCGCTCTCTATGACATATCCATAGTCAGCCAACTCAAAGGCTTTCTTCGCATTCTGTTCTACCAGCAGGATGGCAGTGCCTGACTGATGGATTTTCTGAAATGCTTCAAACAGCACATCCACGAGAATTGGAGCAAGGCCTCCGCTCGGTTCATCCAGAAGAAGCAGTTCCGGCGCTTCCATTAAACCCAATCCCACAGCAAGCATCTTTGACTCTCCGCCGCTCAATGTCTCCGCCCTCTGATTCCGCCTTTCCTTTAAAACGGGGAAGAGATCGAAGACATTGTTCAATCGCACCTGGAAATTTGCCGCTTGCTTTTCGGATGCCAACTTCAAGTTTTCCATAACTCTGAGGGAGGGAAAGATGTTGTTCTCTTGGGGAACAAACGCCACTCCCAACGAGGCCATTTTCTTGGGCGGCCAAGTGGCGATATCGTCACCTTTGTAAAGGATCATTCCTTCGAACAGGGTGCTCAAGCCGTAGATCGTCCTCAAAAGGGTGGATTTGCCCGCACCGTTAGGGCCGATGACCACTGTGAGGTCACTCTTTTCCATGGCAAGGGTGATGTCTCTGATCACGACAGCTTTTCCATACCCCGCTCTTACATGTCGAAGTTCGAAAAAGGCCATCTTAACCTTCTCTTCCCAGGTAGGCTTCCCTGACCTCTTTGTTTGCTCTCACCTCTTCGGGTGTTCCCTCCATGAGCTTTCTACCGTAATTCACCACGATGATCCTGTCGCAGATGTTCATGATGACTTCCATCTTGTGCTCTACGATCAAAAAGGTAAGCCCCTGCTTTTGCCGCAGCCACTTGATGAAGTTGACCACCGTTCCTGTTTCTCCAAAGGTTGCCCCTGCGGTCGGCTCATCCAGAAGAAGCATCTCCGGACCTGTTGCCAAGGCCTGACCCAACTCGAGCATTTTCCTCTGGCCGCCGCTGAGTATGGCAACGGACTCATTTCTCAGGCCATAGAGATTTAAAGTTTTCAGGATTTCCACGGACCGCCCGAGATTCTCTTTTTCCTGCTCCAGGACGTACGTTGGTTTTAGAACAGCCCTGAAGATGTTTTCTCCCTTTTGTCCCTTGAATGCGAGGAGCATGTTCTCCAGGACGGTCATGATTTTCAATTCTCGACTAACTTGGAATGTCCGGGTGATTCCCCGGTGACAAATTTCATCCGGCTGCAAACCGCTGATCTCTTCTCCTTTGAATATGACCCGACCGGCATCGGGCTTATACAACCCTGTGATGACGTTGAACAACGTTGTCTTGCCGGCACCGTTCGGACCGATTAATCCCACGATGGAGCCTTTCTCCACTTCAAAGGAACAGCGGTCTACGGCCCTCAGCCCTCCAAAGTTCTTGACAACGCTATCAGCTTTGAGCATGGAGTTCACCTTCATCTCTAATCTCAATGCTTTTTTCAGGCAAAATCCCTCGCGGCCTCAGTCTCAGTACCACAATAATCAGCACACCCACCGCAATGTATCGCAACGCAGGGATCAACTGCGGATGCCCGGATAAGGACGGAAGGAACCGGGTCCCCTGAACAAAAAGCCCCAAAATGAGAGCGCCACCCAGAAGGGCTCCCCAATTATTGCCACTGCCACCCACGATCAGGCACCCCCAGATCAGAAAGGTAAAGGTCGGAATAAACTGGTAGGGTTCGATGGCTGTGGTGTACATGGCGAAAAGGGCGCCGGCAACGCCCATATAGATTCCACCCAGGATGAAAGTGACCATCATGAACTTGGATACCGGTTTCCCCAGAAAGGAAGTGACCACATCATCTTCTCGAATCGCCCGCAGGACCCTCCCGAAGGGAGAGGCATAGATGCGCTGGGATATAGCAAAGAAAAGGACAAGGATCGCCAGAGTGAGAATGAGGAGGACGACGTCGCTGCGCAAACTCGCGGCAGGGAAAAAGGACTCGAAAGGCCTTCTGATATCCCTGATTCCCTGAACTCCTCGGGTCATCCACTTTTCGTTGACAACGACGTAGCGCAGAATCTCGGCCATGCCGATGGTGACAATAGCCAGGTAGTCGCCTCTCAGTCTCAGCGTGGGGATTCCAATAACGTATGCCAGCAACCCCGATGAGACAGCCGCGGCCATGAGGCCCAAAGGCCAGGGAACGCCGTAGCCGACCGTGTGCCTGACGCCGAAAAGGTATGATTCGCTGGGCGCTGAAATAAGTATCGCAGCCGTATACGAACCGATGAGGAAAAAGCCGGCTATGCCAAAATCGAGAAGTCCGCAATACCCCCATCTCAGGTTGAGTCCCAAAACAACGATGCAGTAGATGGCTACAATCGTGATGATTCCTATCAAGAAGGATGTCATTCTCAGAATCCCCTTTCCTTTCCCAGGATGCCGCTCGGTCTGACCAGGAGACAGATGAACATGATGGCAAAGGCCAAAGCCAGCTTGTATGGGGCCAGAACAGGGACAATGCCTGCACATTCAGAGACAATGCCGATGATCATGGCTCCAACAAGGGCGCCCACGAGGTTGCCGACCCCCCCCAGAATGAGGGCGGAGAAGAGAAGAAGCAAGGCTGTGAAACCCGTCCAGGGAGTGAGCGTGGTGACGAGGGCAAGGAAGACTCCTCCAAGCCCTGCTGTGGCGGAACAGATGATCCATGTCCACATATAGGCTCTTTCTGTATCCACGCCTTTGATCGTCGCAAGCTCGAGGTTGTCAGACGTTGCCCGCATCGCCCTTCCTATGCCGGTATAGCGGAGCAAGGCAAAGATGCTCCCTGTAAGCGCCAAGGAAAGAGCGATGAGAACCAACTGGATAGGCGTCACAATGAAAGGTCCCAACCTGAGTCCGGTTTCAAAAGGGACGTTGTACTTTTGCGGATTTGGGCCCCAAATGGCCAGCTCGGTATTTTGGATGATAAAGGCCAGACCGAGGGATGCGATGAGCAACACGAGGGGTCCACGACCTCGGAGAGGCTTGAAAACGACCCAGTAAAAAACGAGGCCCAGGAAAGAGGAAATGACCAGGGAAAAGGCCACAGAGACGATAAAGCTTAAACCCATGGACACGTTGAAAAGCAGAACGAAGTAGGCGGTCAGCCCCAGCTGGTCCCCATAGGCAAGATTGAAGAATTTCGAGTTTCTGCAAAGGAGAGACAGGCCTACCGCAGGTAAGGCCAACACGGCGCCGCTGATAATACCAAAACCTACGTATATCATGATATCCCGGGACCTCTCGCGTTAGAGAGCTCCAGGCAAGGCTGAAAGGCTCCCTGCCCGGAGCTCAGCGTGGTTCACTTTCTTCTCTTGAGCACTTCCGTCACGATGGGGCCGACTTCTTTATCCGTCAGGGTGCCTATTCTCTTCAGCTTTCCATCCTCAATCACGACAATGCGCAAGTAGGTGATCGCATTGCCATATTCATCGAAGTCCTGGCTCCCAGCCATACCATCGTAATCAATTTTTTTGCCCTGCCGAAGCAGTTTGGCCCCTTCGGCGAAACTGGCCACCTTTTCGCCTGGAGGAGAAGAGACGTTCCGAATATTATCCAGAATAGCTTGACGGCTGATCTCCTTTGAGGCTTCGAGGGCCAGGGCAATGATGTTGACGGCATCGTAAGCGTTTTCGGAAAACTGAGAGACGCCTGGTTTCCCGGTCACTCCTTCTAACTCCTTTGCCCATGCTTCATACCTTGGAGTTATGAGCGCTGCCGGATTAACCCCTTGCACTCCTTTTGAGGCGGGCCACGTGGACTGGACGAATTTGTCGTTAACAAAGTCAGTCCCGATCCATTGACCTTTCAACCCGAGTTCCGTCCACTCTTTGAACACGATCGCGCCCTCTGGGGGTGAGAGCTCATAGAATATGACATCCGGGCTATCCTTTGTCAGATTTAAAAGCTCTGATCGGTAAGAGGGCGCGCCCGGCGTTATAACCACGTCCCCGACAATGGGAAGTCCTTTGGCCTCACAGGCTGGTTTCACAACACCCCTGATACTGGCAGCGCTCTCCGTATCCTCAAAAAAGAAAGCAACCTTTTTCGCGCCCAGCTGCAGGGCACGGTAGACCATGCCTGATCCCATGACCGTATCCGATGAAACCGTGCGAAACACTATCTTGCCGCCATAAGGATCCTTATCCAGGGCCGTCGTGCCTGCCGTAGGGGAGATGATGAGCATTTTTCTCTCCGCTCCCAGGGGAATGATAGACCTGATGGTCACTGAAGTCGGGCCTATGACGGCAAGGACGTTGTCAACGTCTAACAGTTTTCTGGCGGCTGCCACAGACGCATCCACTTTACCCTCAGAATCCCCTACAACCTTCTCTACTGGCCGCCCATGCACCCCGCCAGCTTGATTGATCTCCTTGATCCCCAGATCGACTGCACTGGCGCATCCGGAAACCCAGGTTAAGGGTCCGGTATAGGGGAGCAGTACTCCTATCTTGACAGGCTCGCCGGTAGGCTTGGCCTGCTGGGCCAACGCCGACAAGGGCACAAGAATAAGGACAAGAATGACCCCAAAGAAGAATGCTTTTCCTTTCATGACCCATACCTCCGTCTATGATGTTTAGTGGATGAGAGACAAAGATTTGTTTCCCTTTCATCTATGGATCGCTCGGCATCACCTCCTTCAACCTATCCCAAGACTCTCGCCCCATCACAGGGTTACGGCGTGAGCGTTTTTTATTCCATGAGATGCGAATCCTTTTTGCCGGACACCCCTCAATTACCGGAAAAGGTCTTTCAGGCCTGACGGCGGAACGGATAAAGGCATAGGAAATTTGTGTATTCGCTATGGTGGCACGCAGCGGTCCGGGATGGCTGGTTGGGCCTGTTTTACACATTCTCTGACTTCAGGTGTGGTTCCAGTTCGAAGAATTGACTGACCAACAAACATTAGATGAGATGTGCCGTGCCAATCACGGTAAATCGGCTGAAGTCCGGATCTGTGCGGTATACGACTGCCCTATTCCTGGTAAGATGGTGAAAACGATAAGCTGTCTCGCGCTTTCAGTATGCTAATGTGCGCTTACAAACTTCAAATATCAGCAAACCGCATGAGTTGTCA
>JAHECH010000313.1 GCA_024641835.1 Deltaproteobacteria bacterium | reverse complement strand
TAAGTCACGAAAAGGACGACGGCCTCCCGCCAGTCACTACAGAAAAAGCCCATGCCTCTCCTCTTTAGGCCGTGCTAACAGTTTGGTGCTCTTAATAGTGGTGTTTTGGTCTCGTCACTTGCTACTCGTCACTTCCCTCGACGATGAGGGCAACGCCGCCCTTCGGCTTTGCTCAGGGCCATGAGCCTGTCGAATGGTAGATGGGCGTTTTTCAGCAGCCTACTAGCGGAAACTTTCCGCAGCCTGCCGGATAACATCGGTGACCACATGCACGTCCACATGCTCAACGCCCGGAATCGTACGAGCCAGCTTCTCGATGGCCTCGGCTCTTTTCTCTTTTTCTCGCGGAAGAGCTGCCGTCTCTATCACTATTTTGGAACCATCTGCTTGCACTGTAATATCTGGAAAATCGTCGTACAGTCCTACCCGGACTCGGCTGGCCAATTCCAAATCCTTGATGCACTTGACCGAAAAGGTCATGGTCCGGAACTTTCTGTGAGATGAAGTCTCGGCAATCATCTTTACAGCTTCTTCAGGGGTTATGCTGCTCAAGTCGATGACCAGGTCGTAGAGAGATGGGGAAGTCTCATCCAAGCGGTAATTGTCAAGAGACCACCGCTTGCGAAGCTCTTCCTCGCGCCTCACAACCCTGGCAGCCTTCTCCCGGGAGAGGCCTTTCTTTTTCGTGATTTCATGGATCAGATCCTGGGGATCAGCCAGAAGACGCACCTTGAGCACATGGGAAATCCCCAGCACATAGAGATGAGCTGCCAGGCCATGACAAACCACATTGTCTTGGGAAAGCCCAGCCAGAACGGCCTCTTCTATGTAGGCCAGATATAGCGGCCGCGTTTTGGAACCAACACCCAATAAAGAGGGGCGCTCATCCAATGCCTTAAGAAGCTTTTCCTCGGAGACGCGGTACCTCTCGCCTATGGCCCTGAGGATTTCTCGGCCGAAGCACTGGTACTTCAGGGCCCTTGCTGTGTCTTCAGCTACTTGGGCGCCGCTTGCGTAAGAATCAGAAGAAATAATGATGACAGGCATAATCCCATCCCCTTCTGTCAAGGTACTCATCCATCTTATGCAGCCTCTTAAGCAGCCTTACGCGGCCTTATGCGGCCTTACGCGGCCTTATGCGGCCTTACGCGGCCTTATGCGGCCTCTGCCTCGTATTTCAGATGAAAGCCAAGGGCTTGAGCCGCTTTGAAAACGATTTTCCTCAGATCCCCAGGCTTAAAGGGTTTGGCGATAAAATCAAATGCGCCCTTGGCTAACGCTTGCCGGGCGATCTCCATCGTGGCATATCCCGTGATCATGATGACTTTTGTCCTGGGCGATCGGGCGAGGACCTTTTCCAAGACCTTCAGGCCATCTATATTTTCCATTCGGATATCCGTAACCACAACATGGAACTCTTTTTCTTCTATGCGCTTCAGTGCGCTCTCTGGATTCTCAAAGCTCTCTATGTCGCATCCCATCTTAGCCAAGGCTGGGACCAAACGCTTGCCAACGATGGGTTCGTCATCAAGAATCATGAGTTGAAGTCGCTCTGTCACCGTCAGTCCTTTCTGTGTTCAGGGTTATTCCTCTTACCTCATTTTTTTGATCCATTCAGGCTGTGTAACCACGCGCTTGGGCAGCGTACTTTTCACCCCCTGAGCGTCGTGACTCGGAGATGGAGAACTGTAGCCGCCGCCGCTGCATGTAAGCGCGGGCTACATAGTAGAGGATCGCGACACATCCCGCGATCCCGCTGAGAAACAAGAGAGCCTTGCTCGCCTCATTGAAATAGACGTCCCATCGGGGATCCATGGTTAACACATGGAGCGCGCGGAGATATACTGGAATGGCAACCCCGCGGCTCATGACGCAAAGGAGGATAATGACCGCCGTGACAAGCCGGATGACCTTTTCGCTCACGACCTTGACACCATAGGTTCCAAGGTGGATTCCAACAAGCGAGCCCAGGTAAAGGAGGAGGGTCAAGCGGATATCGACATAGCCCTCCCAAGCATAGCTGAGGGCGCCAAAAGCTCCCATGAACATAGCCAAGTAAAGCTCTGTGCCCGCTGCCACGGCCGTAGGCACGCCGAGGACGTAAATCATACTCGGCACTCCGATGAATCCACCCACGCCGATGGTGCCCGCCATGTAACCTGTAGCCAGCCCCGCCGTCAAGAGGACCCATAAGGAGACCTTCACTTCCGCGACCTTGAGATGGATCACGGGAGGCAAATAGAGGCGACGCAGGAAATCAACGATTTTTGTTGAAGGCCCTGTGCTTTCGCCTCCCTTGCGGAGGACATCCTTCAGCATGGAGATTGCCACGACGGTCAGTATGGACACAAAAACGACGCTGATATAAAGGTCCGTTATAGCCGCGCTGCTCCCCCCATGTTCTCCTCCACCGCCCCGAAATAGCCTATCATTAATCCACACGGCCAGACGGATGCCAAGGGCCGCGGTCACCAACATGAAAAGGGCAAGCCTTTTGTCAATATTTCCCATAGCACCGTGACTACGCGATCCAACCATTGCTTTACCGAACTTATGGGTCACGTTGCTCGCCACAGCAACCACTCCATGGACCCCGAGATTCATCATCCCTGGTGTCATGAAGAACGCTCCGCCGCTGCCGATGAACCCGCTCAGGACACCGCCAATAAACCCGAGTAAACACATCTGAATTGCAGTGGAAAAGTGAATGTTGATAAACAACTCGCCAATAGGGCCGCCCATGGTTATCCTCCTTCTTTGCTCACAGTCCCTTCCCCGCTCCGCTCCTCTATCGGAACTTCAGTAACTTCAGGATCAATCCTGCAGCGCCCCCATAAAGATAGGCGAACACTGGAACAATAAGCGCTACTCCCACCGTCGCTGCAATCCGCCAACTTTTCCACGCCGGACCGGCAAGAAAATTAAGTATCTGCTCCTGATGGGTAAAGACAACCAGGAAAAGTAACGCCGCCATAGCCAGAAAAATGAGTAGCTGAGCTAACTGGCGCTTACCGAAAAGAAATTTGTCCTGAAGCTGATTCCCTACCATCACGGGAACGCTGACCCGCTCTCTCAGCAGCCCCGCAATCTCTCTTTTCAATCGCACCCTGAGGGAGGCACTGCGTGAACTGAAGACATCGCCGATAACGATGAGGGAGTATCGGTGGTCGGATTTGACGACACCCACAAGCCCGTCGGTCCGACCAGTGATTGTATTGGCGCCGCCAAAAATGTTTCTCTCAATCAACCGGTCCGTTGTGATGGCCAAGCCGTCATCTTGACCTTCAGGCTCCTGTTCATTGTCGTCATGAACTCCACCGGTCATATCCAGGGCCTTGGGTACAGGAGCTTCCCCTATCCCGCAAGCATCAGGAGTGACTTGAGGCAACGCCCTCGTCTCCTCGTTCAATTCTTCCGGCAGCCCTCGCAACCGCATGAGCTCCACCGCCGCTCCCCACCGCCTAGCCACATCCACGATGTTACCGTACAGGGATGATGAGGGATCGAACTTGTCTGCTACCCATAGGATATTCGTCGTCGCCATGGTGCAGACAATTTCCCCTGCACCTTCCAGACCCGAGAGCACCGCGGGAATCTCATGAGATACGCGGGATTGGCCGGGCATGTAAGTTATAGTGATCCGTCCATCTTGCGCCGTCACATTCAAATCAGCCCACCCGGTTCGTTCATCTCTCATGAGTCGATCACGGGCTTGGGCAGCCAGGTATAGATTCTTCATGGCTTGGAGGGAAGCCGGGGTGGGTTGAAATTCAGGGGACTGGAGCATCGAGCACAGGAACGCGCTGGCACTCTGGATGCTCATATTCTGCAGGTTAAAAACCACATCGAAATAACCAGGGGAAGTTAACGTCACGCCGTGAAGGAAATGAGACCAATTTTCCAGATCATCATCCAGCTGTCGCATGTACTCTTTACCGGTTTCCCAGTCCAATCCAAGACGCCGCATCGTATGGTGTAGGCGTCGCTCCGGGTCAGGGATCACGCATACCTTGAATACATGGGGAATACCCTGGAAAAAGAGGTGGGCCGTTCTCCCATGATAAACCACATTGCCGTTCGCCGCCCGCTCACAGACGGCTGCGGTGATGAAGGCCAAATAACGGGCTTTATCCCTAGCGAGCCGCTCCCAGGGTGCTGAACGCTTGAGGACGGCTATTTCCAGCTTGCCCAATGCAATCCCCGCTTCTGTCGCCCTTTCGATCATCGCCTCCCTGCCGATGGATTCGCAGCCCAACTTTCGTGCAAGGCTCTCAGCGAGTTCTTTGCGGCTTTCTTCATCAACGCTCGATATGACGACGACTGACATGCGTACCCTCCTAACTTATCCCTTACCTTTCGCTCAGGATTTCACTTTCCAGTCCTTTCAGTTCCCTACCGATCACCTTGATCAGAGGACATTGCCCATCCTGTTCTCCAACTCTTTGACCGCCATGCGCTTGGGCGTGCGGTTAGCGCCTTATCACTGATTTTGTTATTTTCGAATACTACCGGCGCTCTCCGCAACATGTTTTTTGAACACCTCTCTGGCGATTGACTTCAGCATGAACTGTGCCAGAAGCGATTTTCTTTAAGTGCCTCTAATTCCATAGGAAAATTTCAGTCTGGTAATGGGAAGGTTGGAATGAGATAGTCCAAAATGCAACTAAAACACGTGTTAGGATAGCAGGAAAATGAGGAAAGGGGAAAGAAAAATGTAGAGTGATCTTCATTCAGTTCCGATGAAAAAGGGGCGAAAGCACTTTTCATCCCAGCGCAAAGCCTCGTCTATTTCGCCGAGTAGTCTTTCCCTGTCCCCGGGCAACTTCCCGGCGATGTTCAGGTAGTTCGTATAGTGGTCACTGGTGAGAGCGGATCGACACCGGAG
Source organism: Deltaproteobacteria bacterium (assembly GCA_024641835.1). Taxonomy (GTDB): domain Bacteria; phylum Desulfobacterota; class DSM-4660; order Desulfatiglandales; family HGW-15; genus JAHECH01. The sequence continues at coordinate 896 of JAHECH010000313.1, read as the reverse complement.
GTTCTCAATGAAGCGCCTGGTCTCTATCAGCACCTGATAGGGCGTAAGGAGTTGAAATCTGCCTTTTTTGATCTGGTGGAGGAGAAGCGTATTCGCCTTGGGAACGAGTGTTCGCAGCCGTATGAAATCAGGCTCTACGGCGTTGATCGCTTCCGCAGTGGCCAGAGCATGGGCCTCCGACCTTTCAATGCCCCCAAGCCCGAGGATCACATATTCACTGATTTGGATCCCTGCTTCCTTCATCATTCTTCCCGCTTCTATCTGCTCCGCCGCATGGGTCCCCTTCTTGACTCTTTTCAGAATCTCATCATCCCCACTTTCAAGTCCCACATGAATTCGGCTGAGCCCCGCTTCTCTTAGGTTTTTCAGAGCAGTAAAACCTTTTCTTACAATATATTGAGAAGATCCATATACGGTGATCCTCTGAAGTCCGGGAAACTTCTTCCTGGCAAAGCGACAGATTGCGGCCAGTTCTTCCGTGGGCATGGCAATGGTATTCCCGGCAGGGAAAAACAGCGTTTTGACCAGATGGCCATATAACGCACAAGCCTCTTCGATGTCCTCGCATACTTCCCTCACCGGTCGCACTCTGAAAGGTGGGCCTTTCTTGTAGACCATGCAGAAGCTGCACTTATTATGAGGACACCCTACGGTCGCCTGGATCAGGAGACTGTCCGCTTCACTCGGTGGCCTGTATATGGGACCTTCGTAGCGCAAGATATGCTCTCCCAGTCATTACTCGCGAGGCTGACTTAACCGGCCGATGATACCTTTTCTTACGTTCCAAGTCTCCCGGGCTGGTCTTTTCTACGGCTTATCTACGGGGGAGTTCTGCCCCCTCCCGCTGTTCCCCTCGACTTCGCTCGCGGCCAGGGGTTTCCCCCACAGATAAGTCA
>JAHECH010000004.1 GCA_024641835.1 Deltaproteobacteria bacterium | reverse complement strand
ATTTTAGGCACTTCTACAGACTTACCCTCGGGTCCACCATGAGATAGAGTAAATCCGATACAAAGGTCCCGATCAGGACCAGAACAGCAGAGATAAAATTCACCGTCAGTATGATGGGGTAATCTCTGGCCAGAATCGCTTCATAGGCCATCCTTCCCATGCCAGGCCAGGAAAAGATGGACTCGATGATGACTGAGCCGCCAATCAATCCTGGAATAACGAGACCAAACATGGTCACGAAGGGCAGAAGGGCATTTCGAAGGGCATGTTTGTAATGAACCTGCTCAGATGGAAGGCCCTTGGCTTTGGCAGTTCGCACGTAATCCTGGCCCTCCACTTCGAGCATCTGGCTGCGCACGTACCTCGATAAAATAGCAATCCCGCCTGTGGCTGAAAGAACGGAGGGAATCAACATGTGCCAGACCCTGTCCATGAGCGTGCGGATCAGGGAGGCATGCTCAAGTCCGAAGGTCGTCATGCCGATGACGGATACACCGAGGCGGGAGACTACAAAGATGATCAGTATGTAGGCGAAAAAGAAACTCGGAATGGCGATGAGGAGGTAGGCAATGAAAGTGGTGGTACGGTCATAGAACCCTCCCCGGAAAATGGCAGACCGGATTCCGATGGGAAAAGAGAGAGTCCACGTAATGACTGTCCCGACAATGAAAAGGGGAAGGCTGTTGAGAAAACGATGCCAGATTTTGGTGAGAACAGGCTGGTTGTCTTTCCAGGAAACCGTCCTTCCAGTGAATAGATCCCTGTAAAAATAAAAATACTGGATGTAAAGCGGCTTGTCCAGATGGAACTCCTTGCGGAAGCGCTCGACCATCTCAAGGGTAAACTTAGGATTGAGCGGGTTGACCTGGCTTGGCTTGCCAGGGGCCAGGTAGATGATCAAAAAAGAGATCACCGAGACAAAGACGAGGGTGACGATCTTTTGAATAACGCTACGGCCTATAAAGGAAAGCACGTTTGGCTACCTCACCGTTTCTCTTGGCTCACCCGTTTCCCTGAGCTCAAGCATTTTAGGCATTTTAGGCACTTTAGGCACTTTAGACATTTATCCCCCGTTATCCTTCCTTGGCAAAGTTGGGGACCTCAGGCAGCTTGATCCACTTGTTAAAGTAAAAGGTATAGTTTCCCGTCATCGTGGGTGTGATCTTCTTGTAAGTCACCTTGCCGCTGGCATCCACCTCTTTGATAACGATTCGTTTATCGAGAATCGCGGTCCACCTGCCGACATAGAGAAACGTGTAAGGCTGCTCGCGGGCAATAATCTCGTGGAGCTGATGGGAGTATGCTACTTGACGTTCATGGTCGTACTCCTGCCTGATCTTGATGATCAGTTCGTCGGCTTCAGCGTTCTTGAACCCAACGAAGTTGAGCTGGTAAGGATGCGTCTGGCTTGAGTGCCAGATCTGATAAAGGTCCGGCTCAATTCCCATTTGCCAGCCCAGGATAAGCGCATCAAAATCGAGTTTGTTGACACGCTCCTGGATAAAGACGGACCACTCCAGCAGATCTGTTCTTACATCGATCCCGATCTGCCGCCACTCATTCTGGACAATGGCCATCACCGCCTTACGAATGTCATTCCCGCTGTTGGTGATGAGGGTAAACTGGAATCTCCTTCCATCCTTCTCCAGCCAGCCTTCCTGATTTCTCTTCCACCCCGCTTCACCCAGTAATCTGAGAGCGCCTTGCGGGTCATATGGGACTGGTTTGACATTGTGATCATAGTAATCCGTCTGTTTCACAAAAGGGCCGGTGATCCGCTCGCCCTGCCCGTAGAGCACATATTTAATGATCTTGTCCACATCGATGGACATGCTGAGAGCCATGCGGACTCTCCGGTCATTGAAAGGCGGGCGGCGCATGTTGTAGCCGATATAGGTGTAGCCGAAGGAAAGGCCGGAGAAGTTCTGGTAGCTCGGGTCGTTTTCAAGCCGCTGCACCTGGTGCGGCTGAACGTTATAGGTATCCAGGGTTCCGGAATAGAACTCCATTTCTTGAGTGAGAGGGTCAGGGATGATTCGGTACGAGTATCGCTTATAGTTGGGTTCTCCCTCCCAGTAACTTCTGAAATGATCTAGGAGGATATACTGATCTGATTTCCATTCCTTGAAAACAAACGGACCGCATCCGATGGGCTGGCGGTTGAAAAGGCTCTGCCGCATGGAAAACTTGTCAGGAGCCATTCCTCGACGAATGGCCTCATTCCTCAGGGCTTCCTTATTAAGAAGATGCTCAGGCAGGATACCTATAGCCCAGGTGCCTATGGCGGGGGAGTAAAGGTACTTGTAAACGATCTGGACGGTTAAGGGGTCAATCACCTCCACCTTTTTGACCGGTTCATAGTCGGATAGGCGAGGAGAAAGGTTCTTTGGATCCATGATCGCTTCATAAGTGAATTTCACATCATCGGCGCCAAATACATGACCGTCGTGAAACTTCACATTGGGCCTCAGGTGAAAGACGATTACAGGGTTGTGTTCCGTAGCAGGCAGAATCTCTTTGGCCTGGGCAGTGAAGCTCTTGAGCCTCTCCTCATTCTGCGCTGCATTCTCATAGGGTTCAAGGCTCATGTATTTTTCGGAGGGGAAGGAGGAAAAATAGCGTTCTCCCAGGATGTGGGTCAGATTTTCGAAGAGATCCTGGTCCACCTCTTTTAAGGTGAACTTGATCCTGGCTGGAGCCCGAACGCGAATCTTTAGAGTTTCTGCCTCTTTCCCCTTCACGGGCTGGGTTACCAAAAATTCTCTTGGGGAGACGACAGTGATTTCCGTGATGTTATCCAGAGAGGCGCGAAGCTTGGAGTCGACAGGCAAATCCCCTGCTTTCGCCCTTTTGAGATACCGAACGAGCTCCTCTGGCATTCCTTTTTCGAGTCCGGGAACCTCAACGGTATTGTTCACATAAAAGTAGGCCTCTTCAAAAATCTCCCAGGAAGAGGCAAGGCGTCCCCGAAGGCGGAGGTTTTGATCCCGGTCAAGAAGGCCCTCAAATACCATGCCTTCAATGTCGGCGCTCGCGCTATCCGATGAGAGGACTGGATTCAGGATCGATGCATCGCCAATGGAAGCTGTGATGAATTCGCTGAGGCGCTCGGGATTCCCTCGCGTTTCTTGCTCATAGGTAGGCACCCAAAGGTATGACTGGAGCAGAATGAGCGCCAGGGCAAGGGGCGCAAATAGGAGTAACCTGCGGATGGTCATAAAAAAGGTTAAAGGTACAGGGCTAATGGTTTAAGGGAAAAGAAAAGACCACCAAGTAACCATGGACACTTGACCGATAATAGATGGCCAATGTCTGAAGTGCCTCAAATGAAAAGCAAGAATCACGAAAGGACGAAACGGAAAAAACACAAAAACTCCAATTTAGAATCTCTTTACCCCTTTTCTTCCTTTCTTCCTTTCGTGATGGATGGTTTTTGAGTGCAAAAAAGACGCTTATCACGATTTCCTGATTCAGTGTAGCAAAAATATGAAAGGATGCAATTGGTAAAGTGAGAAAGCTGTGGTAATAAAGAAGTGCTGGGAATCGACCTCAATGGATGGGAAAATTGAAATGTTTGGGGTGCTTGAGACAGCAAGAGATGTGGCGGGCAAGAGCCGTCACGTCCATATCAACCTGGAAGCGCTGCAGAGATTGAGCGGGGAGCTGGCTGGAGGGAGCATCCGGATACCCGGGTGGGACGATGAGCACCACTTTCGAGGTGATGACGAGGCAACGCTCGCCTATCTCCTCGTTTTGGATGCGATCAATTTCTGCTTCTGGCCTCCGCCTGGAAGGGACAAATGGGAAATCTCCCACAAGCAGAGCAGCTATTCAGGGTATTATGCCCTCTCTGTTTCTCTCAAAAAAGCCGTCGAGTCAGGGATACCGGTTACAGATGCTCGATTCTTAGCTTCGCTTACCTTGGACCAGATGAAGGAGATCCTCTCCGGGCGAGGAGAGCTGCAACTCATCGAGCGGCGGCTGGAGAATCTCCGAGAACTGGGCCGGGTACTTCTGGAAAACTATGATGGGAAAGCCTCTCGGTTGGTTGCAGCCGCTCGAGGTTCGGCGGCAGCTCTTGCAAGACTGATGACAGAGAGCTTCTCATCTTTCCGTGATGAAGCAGTGTATCAAGGGGAGAAGGTCTTCTTTTACAAGAGAGCCCAGCTGCTCGCGGCTGACATTCACGGGGCATTTGGGGGGGAAGGGTGGGGAGGCTTCGGTGGTATGGAGAAACTGACTGCCTTTGCGGACTATAAACTTCCGCAAGTGCTTCGCCACATGGGGGTATTGGATTATGCGGCTCCTCTTGCAGAAAGGATAGACAGGCTGATTTATGTTGATCCGGGAAGTCCCGAAGAGGTGGAGATCAGAGCCAATACCATCTGGGCGGTGGAGATGATCCGGCAGGAACTGGAGCGCTTGGGGAGAAAACTGAGGGCCTTCGAGATCGACTGGATCCTATGGAACTTAGGACAGGATGAGGCATTCAGACAAAAACCTTATCATAGGACGATAACCATTTTTTATTAAGTGCCTAAAGTGAGCTAAAATGACAAAAGCAAAAATAGATCACGAAAACACGAAATAAGGAAAACGCGAAAAGTGCATAAAATCGAAAAGACGGAAACAACAGACAACACACAACAGGCAATGATCGTTTGGAGCTACCTTGTTCTCTTTTGAAATAGCGGCGGAAGATGGAAAGGCTCGGGCTGGAAGGATAACAACCGCGCACGGCGTTATCGAAACACCTGCCTTTGTTCCTGTGGCCACGCAGGCAACCGTCAGGGCCGTGTCCGGGGATGATCTCGAACAGATCGGGACGCAGGCCATCATCGCGAATGCTTATCATTTGCATCTCATGCCGGGCGAAGAGGTGATCAGAAAAATGGGAGGGCTGCACCGGTTCATAGGATGGCCCAAGCCCATCATCACCGATTCGGGCGGATTCCAGATCTTCAGCCTTGGTGCTGCAAAGGAGCACGGGGTGGGCAAGATTGCGCCCATCTTCCCGCAAGATCGTAATCGAGGAGGGCACCTCGGCTCTAAGAGACGCAAGCGGCTTGTAAAGATCGATGAGGGCGGAGTGGACTTTATCTCCTATCTCGATGGATCGAAGCACCGATTTACTCCTGAAAGTGTCACCCAACTGGAGGGGAAACTGGGAGCGGATATCATCTTAATCCTGGATGAATGCACTTCACCTCTCCATGATTACGAGTATACCAGGGCGGCAATGGAGAGGACTCACCGATGGACCGTGAGAGCGTTAGAGGAATACCGAAGGATTTCCGGCACGGATCAGGCGATCTTTGGGATTGTTCAGGGGGGAGCTTACCGGGATCTTCGAGAAAAAAGCGCCGAGTTCATCGGGAGCAGAGCTTTTCATGGCTTCGCCATCGGAGGTTCTCTTGGAAAGTCCAAAGAAGAAATGTATCAGGTGCTGGAGTGGACCCTGCCGCTCTTATCCCATGAGCGACCTCGCCACCTTCTGGGGATCGGGACGGTAGAAGATATATTCGATGTGGTCAGCCGGGGGATAGACCTCTTTGATTGTGTTGCCCCGACACGCATGGCTCGATCAGGAACGGTTTTTGTCAGAGGCGCGGAGGCATACAGGATCCACCTCCTTAATGCGAAGTACAGGGAGGACCGTCAGCCCATCGACGAAAGCTGTTCCTGCCAAATCTGCAACCGTTATTCAAAAGCTTACTTGAGGCACCTCTTCGCAGCCAGAGAATTGACGGCCGAGCGGCTGGCGACGATTCATAATCTGTATTTCATGGAAAAAATGATGGAACAGATCAGGGGAGCGATTAAGACAGGGAAATTTGAAGCCCTCAAAAAGGAATGGATCGGATAGAAAACATCATCAGGGAGCGTAAACTTGCTGCTACACCAAGAGGAGCATGTTTTTAAGTTCTTACCGTGTACCTTGCGCCGTGTGCCTTGTACCGCCTTTACGTTCCCATTTCCCAGGAAGACAAGTATTTCTCTTGCTCGGGCGTGAGGGTGTCTATTTCTACACCCATGGATTCGAGTTTCAGCCTGGCAATGTCCCTGTCGATCTGGGAAGGAACAGGGTAAACCCTCTTCTCAAGTTTCCTGGCTGTCGTGGCCATGTATTCAGCAGATAGGGCCTGGTTGGCAAAACTCATGTCCATCACGCTGGATGGGTGCCCTTCAGCCGCAGCCAGATTGATCAGCCTCCCATCGGCCAGGAGATAAATCCTCCGGCCCCCGCGCAATGTGAATTCTTGAACGAAGTCCCTGATCGTTCTCACCGATTTGGAGGCTTCCTTGAGTCCAGGGATGTCCAGTTCCACATCAAAGTGGCCCGAATTGCAGACGATCGCTCCATCCTTCATCTTCAGGAAGTGGTCTTTTCTGATGACGTTGATGTCGCCCGTGAGGGTACAAAAGAAATCTCCCAGGGGAGCCACCTTTCCGATGGGCACCACGGGAAATCCATCCATCACCGCCTCCAGGGCCTTGAGGGGATCAACCTCACAGATGACCACATGGGCACCATGCCCCTTTGCTCTTGTGGCGACGCCTCTTCCGCACCAACCATAGCCGCTCACCACAAAGGTACTCCCAGCGAGAAGCCGATTCGTCGCCCTGATGATGCCGTCAACGGTACTCTGACCAGTGCCATACCGGTTGTCAAAGAGGTGTTTGGTATTGGCATCGTTCACAGAAATAATGGGGAACTGAAGCACCCCATCTCTTTCCATGCTTCTAAGGCGGATCACGCCGGTCGTTGTTTCCTCTGTGCCGCCAATGACACCGGACAGAAGTGCTTTCCTTTCTTTGGCAGGAAGGCTCCCGATCCACTCACTGATCCCTTTTTCCAGATCGTTCCATCTGCTGAGAGCGATGAAATGGAGGGAACTCACAAGATCGGCACCGTCATCCATGGTGAGGTTTGGTTTGTGCTTCAAGGCGGACAGGATGTGGTCATAATAGGTCGCATGGTCTTCGCCCTTGATGGCGTAAGCGGGAATCTCGTCATCTGCCACGAGGGATGCGGCCACATCGTCCTGAGTGGACAGAGGATTCGAGGCGCAGACGACCACTTCTGCGCCGCCTGCCTTCAAGGTCTTGAGAAGGTTTGCCGTCTCCGTGGTGACGTGCAGGCAAGCTGAGAGTCTTAAGCCTTTCAGAGGTTGTTCTTTCTTAAAGCGTTCCCTGATTTTGCTCATTACAGGCATGCTCATCCCCGCCCACTCTATTCTTAAGCGGCCTTTTTCTGCTAGATTAATATCTCTGATATCGTAATTCATCGCCTAACTTTCGCTCCTGTCTAAGCAACTGCTACCCGTAGTCCGTTCTGAGTCGTCGCTTCTCTGTTGTCTGCCGTAAGTTGTCTGTTGTCTTCGGCAGCGCCGTGGCCTGCTTTCATCTCACTTCACCGCCCTTTTCAGCGATTCCACGGAATCCAACTTTTCCCAGGTGAATTCCGGAATCTCGCGGCCAAAGTGTCCATAGTTGGTCGTCTTGCGAAAGATGGGTCTCAATAGATCCAGTCTCTCAATGATGGCGGCCGGTCTGAGATCAAACTCCTTCAGGACAATTCTGGTCAGCTCCTCATTGGACACGGCTCCTGTACCGTAAGATCCAACCATGACGGAGACCGGTTGCGCCCGGCCGATGGTATAGGCGATCTGAATCTCACATTTTTCAGCAAGGCCCGCGCCCACAACATTCTTCGCAATGTACCGGCACATGTAAGACGAGCTTCTGTCCACCTTGGAAGGATCTTTGCCGGAAAAGGCGCCTCCCCCGTGATATCCGAAACCGCCGTATGTGTCCATAATGATCTTTCGCCCGGTCAGGCCGCAATCTCCCAGGGGCCCTCCGACGACGAAGCGCCCCGTGGTATTGATGAACAGCTGGGTGTTCTTGTCCAGCATTTCGTGAGGGATCACCTTTTTGATGACTTCCTCGATGATGGCTTCACGAAGCGTGTCATAATCCACTTCGGGGTTGTGCTGGGCTGCAATCACCACGGCATGGGCTCTGAACGGTTTTCCATTTAGGTATTCCACCGTCACCTGGGATTTGCCATCCGGCCTGAGCCAAGGCAATTTGCCTGATTTGCGCACGTGGGCCAGCCTCTGGGTAAGGCCGTGAGCGAGATAGATCGGCATGGGCATATAGGTCATGGTGTCTTTGCATGCATAGCCGAACATAAGACCTTGGTCTCCCGCGCCCTGCTCCTTGAAAAGTCCGGTTCCGTTGACGCCCATGGCAATATCAGGAGACTGCCTGTCGATCGAGGCGAGCACAGCACACGTCTCCCAGTCAAATCCCATAGACGAGTTTCGGTAACCTATATCTCTGATCGTCTCTCGAACGATTTCCGGCATCTCCACATAAGCGGTCGTAGTAATTTCGCCGGCGATGACGGCCATTCCCGTGGTGACGAGGGTCTCGCAGGCGACGCGCGCCTTCTTGTCCTGTTCGAGGATCTTGTCCAGGATGTTATCGGATATTTGGTCCGCTATTTTGTCCGGATGACCTTCAGTCACCGACTCAGAGGTGAAGAGAAAATTTTCTGACTTCCCATCGGTTTTTCTTTCTACTGTCATTCCCATTGTCCTTTCTGTGTAAGAATATCTTCTTTGTTCGAAGCCTCGCCCAGGAGGCAATTGTCGATGAGCCTTGTTTTTCCTACCTTTACCGCAAGAGCCAGAAAAGTTTCAGCCTCCAGCGTTTCTACATCTTCCAGAGTGACAGGATGACATAACGTCACATAGTCAATGACCGTGTAAGGATGGCCAAGGATCAACTCTTCCAGGGCCTTCTTTACTTTTGCGGCACTTCTTTCCCCACTTCACACCTTCTCTGGATTACATCAATCTGTTCTAAGGCTTCCATTGAAGTGCCGCGTTTTCATTTCTTTGAGCTCATTGGCACATAGTACTGAATCCCTGACTTCATCAGCCTGACCCGCTCCACCAGGTCTTCAAAATCCTCGGGAACATGAACGAAGTCGATCTCCGAAGCGTTCACCACGAGGAGAGGAGAATCCGTGTAGTGAAAAAAGAACTCATTGAATGCCTGATTGATCTTTTCAAGATATTTGTAACCGATGGATCTCTCGTATTTCCTGTTGCGTCTTTTGATTCTTTCCATGAGCACTTCGGTTTTCGCCTGGAGAAAGATCACGAGATCCGGTGGCGCGATCCTTTTCTTCAAAATCTGGAACAACTGCTCGTACAACCAGTATTCGTTTTCATCCAGGTTTGACCTGGCGAATATTCTGTCTTTGTCAAAGAGAAAGTCGGAAACAGCAACCCTGCTGAAAAGATCTATTTGGGACATTGTCGAAGCCTGATTGTACCTTCTCAGAAGGAAGAAAATCTGAGTCTGAAAGGCATATTTCTTGGGGTTCTCATAAAAGAGAGCAAGAAAGGGATTTTGTTCCACATCCTCGAGCAAAGCCTGGCCACTCAGTTTTTCAGCAAGCATTGTGGCCAGACTGGTTTTGCCTACCCCAAGAGGCCCTTCTATGACAATGGAATGGTGCATCGATCACCAATACCGTGGTTGTGCTCGTTGAAAAAGGGCTATTGCCACCAGAGGCCGCAAGAATTCTGATTGAACAAGAGCATTGAACGAAAAATAATACTTTTCTCCCATTTCATTGTCAAGGACCGGGATCGAGAACGCCGCTCAGGCACAAATAATCATCCATGTGAAGATTTTCCGCTCTTCTGCCAGGTTCGATGCCGCATTTTGCCAGGGCGCTTAGAATGTGGTCATGATCAACAGAGGTCAACGCTCTCCTGAGAGAGTTTAAAATGGTTTTTCTTCTATGGGCAAAAGAAGCTTTCACCACCTTTCGGAAGTTCTCTTCATTTTCTGCTCTTCTGGGAAAAGGCCTGGTGAAATCCAGTTCCAAAACCATGGAGGCTACTTCGGGTTTTGGATAAAACGCGTCTCTTGAAATTTCAAGAAGAGGGGTGATACGGGCATAATACTGGATGAGAACACTCAGGGCGCCGTATGCCTTGTTGCCGGGCGCTGCGGCAAGCCTTCTGGCCAACTCCAGTTGAAAGGTCAGGATGGCTCTTTTGACCTGGGATCTATGGCTGATGAGCTTCTCCACAAACGGGGATGAGATGTTGTAGGGCAGATTGCCGATCACATGAATGGGCTTCTCTTCAGAACCGACGATTTGGGCAAAATCCAGCTTGAGAATATCGGAGTGAATCAAAGTGACATTGCCCGTCTGTTCGAGGGAAAGGTGCTTTTGGAGCATATCAACGAGTCTGGAATCCTTTTCGACTCCGATGACCCGTTTTACGCGGCCCGCGAGAGGGAAAGTCAATGCACCGAGCCCGGGGCCGACTTCCAGTACTTCGGAATCCTCTTCGAATCGGGCCTTGGTAACGATCTCCTGGATGATCTGAGGGTCTTTAAGAAAATGCTGGCCGAGTCTTTTCTTCGGGAAAAGCCCATGTGCTCTTCTCATAGGCCAATCCTGCGATGCCGGCTTGAGATCCTTTCCGAGCGCCACTGGCTCGCCACATTTAAAAACTTCAGGATGACAAGGTAGGAAGGCGCGGCCACCATCAATCCGAGGAGGGCGCCGCCCGTGACGAAGGTGCCAACCATGAGGGTTCCCGCTTCTGCCATCTTCTGCACCATGACCATCCATCCCTCTCCCTGGTGTATAGAACTCATGATGGATGCGAAAATCTTATTGGTCTCAGGAAGCCCAAACATCCAGGCGCCCAACTTAAAGCTGGAATAGTACAAAAGAGCCCAGGTTAGGGGGTTGCTCACCCATGTGCCTAGAACCGCAGCAAGTCTACTGCCGCGAAAAATAGATGCCAATGTAAGTGCGAGGATGGTTTGAAAGGGAAGCACAGGGACCACGCCGGCAAAAATGCCGAAAGCCAGCCCGATGGAGAGGCGGTGAGGATCACCCTCCAGTCGGACGAATTTAAGAAAATGATATCTTGCAGCTCGCCGGCACTTGGAGCTCAGATTGGTATTTCTCCTCATCATGAAAGAAGGCGACCCGTGGCAGCTTTTTTACGTGAAAAAGCCAGAATGCCCCGCTCAGAAGAGCGGGGCTTCTTCACCGGGCCATGGGAACGAGCTCATCGATGGGGAACCTGGACCTCACATCCATGGAAAGATCAGCCCGTTCACCGTGAATGATTCGGTGGTACCCAGCCAAGGCTATCATGGCACCGTTGTCAGTGCAATAGGCAGGCCGAGGGTAGAAGACCCCGATGCCTTTCGGGGAAGCCGCCTCTGTCATTTTCTCTCTGAGCACTTTGTTGCATGCCACGCCCCCTGCGATGACCACACAAGAGACACCGGATCTTTCGCTCGCCATCATGACTTTCTCGACGAGGACATCCACTACCGCTTCCTGGAAAGATGCGGCAATGTCCGCCAGGCTGGCCTGTTCATCCTGTTTTTTGTTCACCTCCCATTTCTTGACATACAAAGCGACCGAAGTCTTGATGCCGCTGAAGCTGAAATCAAGAGATCCAGGTGCAAGGTGGGCTCTTGGAAAATGGATCTTGTTTCTGTTCCCCAACAGGGAAAGCTTTTCAATGGCGACGCCTCCCGGATATCCGAGACGAAGAACCTTGGCCACCTTGTCAAATGCCTCTCCAGCAGCGTCATCGAGTGTCTGGCCCATAAGCGTATAATGCCCGAAGCCCTCAACCATGAAGAGAGACGTATGGCCGCCTGAAACCGTAAGAGCAACAAAAGGGAAAGAAGGGATATGCTCCTCCAGGAAAATGGAGAGTATATGGCCCTCCAGGTGGTTGATGCCCACCAGGGGAATCTTCTGGACATAGACCAGGCCCTTTGCATAATAAAGCCCCACCAGCAGAGACCCTATGAGGCCGGGGCCAATGGTGACGGCAAGACCGTGAATGTCGCTCATCTTGAGCTTGGCAGCGGAAAGGGCCTCGCTGACGACCGGGACAATGTTCCGGAGGTGTTCACGGGAAGCGAGTTCAGGAACGACACCTCCATAGGGATGATGGAGCTTGACTTGGGAATTAACCACGTTCGCCAAAACTTGAGCGCCGTCCACTACCACTGCGGCGGAGGTATCATCGCAAGACGTGTCTATTCCGAGAATGTTCATGAACACGGTCACCCACAGGATCTACAGGGTCAAGTAAGGTTTGATCCTGGCGTAGAGTTTCTGGCCGATCCCTGGGACGCTTCTCAGCTCATCCAGTTCTTTGAACCCTCCTCGGTTCGCTCTTTCGGCCACAATCGTTTTGGCCAGGCTTTGTCCGATCCCTGGAATCGCTGTAAGTCCTTCCTCAGATTCCCGGTTCAGGGAGATGGGGATGCCAAGGGTGGTTTTATGGAATGGAGACATCTCGGACTCGGAAATTTCATACCTTTTTCCATCGTAGTCGAGGGTCACCTTTGTCCCTTCGATAAGCGTCCGGTCCGCCACCGCATCAGAAGGCACGTGTCTCAGCCCTCCTGCCTTTCGAATCAGTTCTTTGAGTTTGGGCGGGGAGCAAAACGCATAGGCCCCGGGATGTTGTACGTCCCCCTCCACCTGAACAAAGATCGGATTCGGGCACGGAACATCAGCCACCCCCGTGTGAGTCGATAAACCCTTGAGGAAAAAGATCGCAATGATGATGAGCAAAAGGAGCAGAAGACCTGCTGACTTGTCATTGATCCTGTTGAGGCCCATTTTCCAGACCAAAAACTTCATGAAGTACACGCACCGCGAGTTCCGTGTACTTTTCTTCGATAACCACGGATATCTTGATTTCCGAGGTGCTGATCATCATGATGTTGATGTTCTCTTTAGCCAGGGTATGGAACATTTTCTGAGCAACGCCTGCGTGATTCCGCATGCCCACGCCGACGATCGAAACCTTAGCAATGTTCTCGTCACCCATCACTTTTTCTGCTCCGATCCCCGTCGCCACCTCGCTGACCAGCTTCAAGCTTTTTTCGAAATCCGATTTGTTGACCGTGAAAGTGAGATCCGTCTTTCCAGCTTCGCTCGGATTCTGGATGATCATATCCACGATGATGCCGGAGTTGAGCAAAGGTTCAAAGATCCGCGCAGCAGTCCCAGGTCTGTCAGGGACCCTTTTGACAGTGATCCTGGCCTCGCTCTTATTGTAGGCAACCCCGGACACCATCACCCTTTCCATGTCCTTTGTTTCGGCGACCACCATGGTACCCCTTTCTGTGGTAAAAGTTGACCTCACATGAATAGGCACATCGTATTTCTTGGCAAATTCCACGGACCTGATCTCCAGAACCTTCGCCCCCAGGCTCGCCAGCTCGAGCATCTCGTCATAGGAGATGGAATCCATTTTCCTCGCCTTCGGACAGACGTTGGGATCCGTGGTGTATACGCCTTTCACATCCGAGTAAATTTCACAGACATCTGCGTTCAGGGCAGCAGCTACGGCAACGGCCGTTGTATCAGAGCCGCCCCGGCCCAGAGTGGTGATGTTTCCACGCTCATCCAAGCCCTGAAAACCGGCAATAGCGATGACCCTGTTCTTCTCCAGTTCTGTCAGAATCCGGGCGGTGTCAATCTCATGAATTCTCGCTTTGCCGTAAAGCATATCGGTGTGGATGGCAACCTGAAACCCGAGGAGAGACCGCGCATCATAACCCATGGATTTGACCGCCATGGCGAAAAGGGCGACCGTCACCTGTTCCCCCGTTGCCATGAGTACGTCCATTTCCCTCGGGTCAGGGTCAGTACACATCTGATGGGCCAACTTGATGAGGTTGTCTGTCTGGCCGGCTATGGCGGAAAGAACAACCACCATCTTATGCCCCTCTTTGTAGCTTTCCAGGACTCTCTTGGCGACATTTCTGATTTTTTCGATGCTACCGACCGATGTGCCCCCATATTTTTGTACTATAAGCGCCATCATCAACCCCTTGCTTGCAAAGAATGATACTGGCAGGTTGCTGAAAAAGCCCCTGCTCTCAGGCTGCTGGGTGACCATATATACACGATAGAATAAGAGGAGACAAGTGGGTAAATGACACCCCGATTCACCATCAAGACATCATCTGCCATTCGACAGGCTCATGGCCCTGAGTAAAGCCGAAGGGCTGCGTTGCCTTCCCGCCGGAGGCGGGCAAGCTCTGCCCGAGGCGGGCAGGCGTTCGCTCCTCCCCCTGCTTTCGCAGGGGCAGGCTTGCGGCGTACAGGTGAAACAAGGGCGCAAGGCACAAGGCGCACGGGAAAGAATTTCAGTTTGGTCTGTGTTTCCGTGAGCTCACAAAAAAGGATCTCTCACAACGAGCCGCACGCCGGAAAGGGTTGGGACCTTTTCTGGAGTGACTGGCGGGAGGGCGCCGTCTTTTCACGACTTATCTGTGGGGGAAGCCCCGGCCCCGAGCGCATGCGAGGGGAACGGCGGAGGGGGCAAGTTTCCCTCGCAGATAAGTCGTAGAAAAGACCAGCCCGGGAGCCTCGGAACGCAAGAAAAGGCTTCAGCCCTTTCCGGTTGTGGGGCACCATGCAACCACTTTTTGGGTTCCACATCGCCGAGCGTAAGGTGGAGATTACCTCATTTAGGAGACTTTTTTTCGATGGCGCCCAGAATTTCGGCCGCCCGGGGAGAGCGGCTGATCAGAGTGATTTTGCGGGAATGGTCATCGAGTATCAGCAACTCGACCGTGATCGTATGCTCGGGAAGAATGTCCGGCCACCGGTTGGCCCACTCCAAGACCACGACCCCGCCGCCGTGGAGATATTCTTCCAAACCCGCGGAGAGTACCTCGGACAGGGTTTCCAGCCGGTACACGTCCATGTGGAAAAGCGTGACCCTTCCCTGGTACTCGTTCACGAGGGCAAAAGAAGGGCTCGTAACGACCGTGGCGGGGCTGATGCCAAGACCGTGAGCAATCCCTTTGGTAAGCCAGGTCTTGCCGCTGCCCAGTTCACCCACAAGAGCGATCACGTCCCCCTCGGCCAGAAGAGAGCCGATCTCCTGGCCGATCAGGATCGTCTCCTGATCCGATCTGCTGATGATGGTGAAGCGCTCTTCTTTCAAGTGTCCAATGCCATGACTTTGGGTTCGAGAGAAAAAAAGGAATGCGAGTCTCAAAGGGGCTGGTAGAGATCATCACGGAGAGGAGCTGCCTCAAGAGGCCACTCGCCGCGGCCGAGAGACGCCATGAGCGAGGGGATGACATCCAGCAGTTCGCCCGCAAGAACGCCCGCCTGACCCATGGTCTCTGCCAGGAGATCTGCTGCAAGACCATGAAGATAAACGGCAGCCACAGCCGCCTTCGCGATGGGCCAGCCTCTGGCAAGGAAACCTCCCATGAGCCCGGTGAGAACATCGCCTGAACCGCCGCTTGAAAGAGCAGGATTCCCCGTGGGGTTGATATAGGTTTCACCCTCGGGCTGCGCGATCAAGGTTCTGGCCCCTTTTAAGACGAGGATGCAACCATGCTCCCCAGAAAAACGGGAAGCAGTCCCGACCCGGTCACTTTGAACCTCGATGTTCTTGACTCCCGCCAGCCTCGCCATTTCCCCTGGATGAGGCGTCAGAATGACCCTGGTGCTGCAGAGACGGAGAGGAGAGATGTCTTCGGACAGGGCGTTCAGACCATCGGCATCGACAACCATGGGCAGCGGACATCTGGATACGATCCGCCTCACAAGGTCGGTTGTTTCAGGATGGGTGGAAAGCCCGGGCCCCAGAGCGACGGCCGTCTTGCCTTCCATGAGCTTGAGAACGTCTTTTTCAGCCTGAAGGGAGAGAGTCCCATCCACCGTATCAGGCAGAGGAGCCGTCATCGCCTCTGTCAGTTTTTGTTCCAGGATGGCGTTAAGGGTTTTTGGTATACCCAGGGTGACCAGCCCGGCACCTGCCCGAAGGGCTCCGAGGGATGTTAAAGTCGCAGCGCCCGTTTTACCGACGGAGCCGGCAATGACAAGCAAATGACCCCGATTGCCTTTATGGATGTCCTGTTTCTCATGGGCCAGCAAATCCGAGAAGTCCTCTGGTTCGGTGAGGCGGTATTTACCCGGAATCCTACGGGAGACCGTGTGAGGAATACCGATATCTATCCGAACCAGGCGGCCTACAAGCTCTGCTCCCGGGAAGAGGATTTGACCCAGCTTTGGGAAGCCAAAGGTGACGGTGAGGCCTGCTCTGACCGCCACCCCCATGATTTGACCGGAGTCTGCATTGAGACCTGAGGGAATGTCTATACTAAGAACAGTCTTTTTGGAGTTATTCACTTCTTCTATGACGCGCTGATAGAAACCCCGCACCGGAGCATTCAAACCGGTTCCCAGAATGGCATCGACAATGAAATCGCATGTTGAAAGAAGGGAAGAACTCTTCTTCCATTTGTCAGGCCCTGGAGCTTCCAAAATATCGAGTCCGATGCGCCTGATGATATTCAGGTTCAACAGGGCATCCCCCGTTATTTTTCGGGCTTCTGAGAGCACGATGACGGTGACGTCCAATCCTGCCTGGTGGAGGTACCGAGCCACGACATAACCATCGCCGCCGTTGTTCCCAGGTCCACATAGGACGACCACACGGGAGTCAGGTCCAGGGGCAAAATGATCCAGGAAAACACGGGCCGCTCCCCTGGCGGCGTTCTCCATCAGAACAGAACCCGGAATCTCCATCTCCTCGATGGTCATCCGATCCATTTCTTTCATTTCAGAGGACCCTACAACTCTCATCGCTTTCCTCAAGCACAACCATAGCCACGCCATACTCCCCCTCGTCGGAGAGGCTGAGGTGAAGACGGGTGATTTTTTTCTCCCGGCAAACATCTGAAGGCCTTCCTTGAAGTCTCAGTCCGGGTTTGCCTCCAGGGGAGTGAAAGACCTCGATGTCCCTCCATCGAAGACCCTTGCGCATGCCGAATCCGAGGGCTTTGGAGAAAGCTTCTTTTGCGGCAAAACGCAGGGCAAAAGAGGAAGGTGGATGGGCCCTTGTAAAGCAGAGCTGGGCTTCCTGTTCCGTAAACACCCTTTTGACAAAACGATTCCCCCAGCGTTCCAGCACTGCTTGGATGCGGGGGATATGAACGAGATCAATGCCTATGCCGTAGATCATCGGAAGAAATGCCTAAACTGAACCAAAGGCCTAAAATGCCTAAAATCGGAAAAATATCGAAAACTGACCACGAAAGCGCGAAATGAGGAAAACACGAAAGAAAGAAAACACCAAAACGGGAAAAATGTAATTTGAAAACGAATTTCCGAGACGCGTTACTAGAAGTCTCTGACGAGATCGGCCATCTCCCTGACAGCTCTCTCGAAGCCGGCATAGATCGCCCTCACCACGATGCTGTGCCCTATGCTGTACTCTTCTATTTTTGGGAGGGATTGGAACCGCTTCACGTTCACGTAGTTGAGGCCATGGCCCGCGCTGATGCCGAGGTTGAGGCCGAAGGCCGTGTCCACCGCCTTGGCAATACGATCAAATTCCTTTTGGGCCTCTGACTCCTTCTTCGCCTCTGAGTAGTGTCCTGTGTGGATCTCAACGATGTCAGCGCCGATCCGATGGCCGATCTCTATCTGCACGGGGTCTGGATCAAGAAAAAGGCTCACATGGATGCCTTTCTCTTTAAGCTGGCTGATACCTTTCTTGTAGTGATCAGGGTTGGACTTCACGTCCAAGCCGCCCTCGGTGGTCAGCTCTTCCCTTCGTTCGGGCACCAGGGTCACCAGATCCGGTTTTACTTTCCGGGCGATGCCGATCATCTCAGGAACTGCGGCCATCTCCATATTAAGCTTGGTCTTCACGGTCTGGCGAAGAAGGCTCAGATCCCTGTCATTGATGTGACGCCGGTCCTCTCTCAAGTGACATATAATCCCTTCGGCTCCGGCCAGTTCAGCGATTCCTGCTGCAAGCACAGGGTCAGGCTCGGAGATGCCCCTAGCCTGACGAACCGTAGCCACATGATCGACATTTACAGCCAGACGTGCCATCCCTTTCACTCCTTTTTGCCCTAACAGGCTGCTGAAAAACGTCCATCTCCGGCGTTTCCCTCATCTCTCGCGCTGTTAAATTCTCGCGATGCGAGACGGCAAAGCCGGTTTAACAGGGCGAGTCACTGCGACGTACTGGCAAGTACGCCTCGCTCCTCGAGATTTCGGGAGCCTTGGATCTGGACGCTTTTGAGCAGCCTGTACGCAGGGACTTTTTCAGCCACCTGCGAAGGGGCTGTACGATGTAAATCAGAGAACTTCTATGCATCCTCGATGAGGGCGAGAAGTCTGTTTTGCTCTCTAGTCATTCGAGCCGCTTCTCTGGGAGACTTTTCATGATCATAACCGAGAAGGTGCAGAATGCCGTGGATCAGCAGCCGGAAAATGGTGCGCTCCAGCGCTTCACCGAGCCTGGCTGATTCCGCCATAGCTGTATCCACTGAAATCACCACATCTCCCAGCATTTCCGTTGCAAGAGGAAACGAAGATCCGTTGAGCATGGGGAAAGCCAGAACATCGGTTGGGCCCTGTCGCCCGAGGTGGCGCTGATTGAGTCCAGAGATGGTTTTGTCGTCCGTGAAGAGAACGCTCAGTTCGCTCTCATGTAAGGCCAAGTCTCTTAAGACCGTTCGCAGCTTCCGCCTTATCGTCTGGTTTCTTAGACCCGGAATCCTCCGGCGTGACCTGATCAGTATTTCCATCCCTAGCCTTTTTTGCTGTCGTTGGAGCGATCTCAGGATACTCGATACGATGATGAAAGATGCCGCTGAGGGTGATGTTAAAGCCTTTGGCGATCTCATGGAGATCCTTGAGGGTGAGTTCGCACTCATCAAGTTGGCCGTCAGAAAACACCTTGTTGATGATCTTCTGGACCATCCCCTGGATGCGCGAGGGAGTGGGATCTCCAAGAGAACGCGAAGACGCTTCCACCATGTCTGCCAGCATGACAAGGCCCGCTTCCTTGGTCTGGGGCTTGGGTCCGGGGTACCTGAAATCCTCTTCTTTCACGTCAGCCACCTTTCCGGCCCTCGATTGGATTCGTTCTTTGGCCTTGTGGTAAAAATAGGATATCAAGTTAGTGCCATGGTGCTGCTGGATGATGTCACTGATTTCCCTACCGAGTTTGTGTCCTCGAGCGAGTTCAACCCCGTCTTTGACGTGGGAGATTAGGATAAGGCTGCTCATAGAGGGGGCCAGTTTTTCATGCTTGTTTTCGCCTTCCATCTGGTTCTCTATGAAATAGAGAGGTTTTTTGATCTTCCCGATATCATGGTAATAAGCACTGACCTTGGCGAGAAGCGGATTGGCCTGAATCGCTTTGGCTGTGGCTTCTACCATATTGCTGATGATGACGCTATGGTGATAGGTGCCGGGTGACTGAACCATGAGTTCTCTCAAGAGGGGCTGATCCAGGTTACCCAGTTCGAGAAGTTTGATGTCCGTGGTGTAGCCGAAAGACATTTCCACCAGAGGAAGGATACCGGTGGCGATCACACCTGATAAAAGGCCTCCAAGAAATCCCAAGAAAGCGGAGACCACGTACTCGACAGCTGGAGGTGACCCGTGGATCATCTGCACGGTGATGCTCAGCAAGATGTTGAGAACACCCAGCTTCAGACCGGTCTTGATCAATACCGTTCTTTCGTTGCAGTTTCTCACGCCGTGAGCGGCCAAGATGCAGTTGACGAAGAAATAGATAAAGAGCTCAACCACCCCTCCCGCTGCGATGCATCCAAGAAAACTGATGACCAGCGAAAAGGTCACGGCCACCCCTATTCCTTGGAATACGGAGACAAGCATGGCGGCAAAAGCGATTGGCATGGCGAGAAAAAGAGCCATGGGTGAGAGAAGGTTCAGGTTCTCAGCCACCTCCTTGGCAATAAAACTGTATGCCCAGATGAAAATGAACATGCCCAGGAGAGTTGCAGCGCTGAAAAGCAGGTCCCTCCGATCTCCCCGGAATGATTTTGCCACCTCGCGAGCTACGATGTAGGCGATAAACAGGAGGATGCCGATGAGAACAGCCATGGCAGGCATCCGGAGGATATTGCCCACACGCTTGAGGGATTTCATCTCTTCCGACAGTTTCAAAAGCTGCTCCGGCTCGATCCTTTCTCCTTCCCGGACGAGCATCTCCCCTTTGTTGACAACGAAGTATGAGGGCTTGACCGACCTCCGAGCCAGATCTTTCCTCGCTTCTGTTTCCCTCGGGTTGAATGTGACGTTCGGTCTAAGGAGGTACTGGGCGAGGTTGACTGCCACTTCTGCAATGTCGGGAGGGCTGATCTTATCCCTAACACTCTTGTTCTGAGCGGTGAGGAAAGCCCTTGCACTCGCCAGGTCGTTGAAGCGATCAAAATCAGTAACGGTGGTCTCTCGTTTCGAAAAAATGTCGTGAAGAACGATGCCTCCCCTGTCCATATGATTTTTCAAAGCAGCCTTAGTGGCCACAATACCCCGGTTCGAGACTTCTGTGATGAGTTGGATCACCGCCTGTTCAACCTGGCTTGGGAATGCTTGCCGGGCAAGCTTTGAAAAGACCTTATCATCCGGTGCGATTTCAAGGGCATCGAAAAACCGTTGTTCGAAGTATCTGTATTTTTCTGCTTCTTCGACGGAAGTCTTCTGCCGAGCAGAGGGGGTGACCTGGTCAAGGCTACTCAGGTCAAAAGGTTTTGAATAATGCTCCCGGGCGATTTCAAAGGCTGTTCGAATAGAGGGTCCAATACTCAATGTCAGGTTATCCAGGTCATACACGGCGAGGCTTTCTCTCCCTGCCTTCTCCCTGTCCTTTTCCGTCTGCTCCTTGTTTTCAACAAGAAAGTCACGGGATGCTTTGATGTCCTTTTTTGCGACATCCCCGACCTTATAGATTGTCGGCCGCACCAGGATGTTCGGGAAAAGAAGAACAGAGATAACGAGACTCAGGAATATCAGGACAGCCCATCTCAGCCTGTTGGCGCCAGACCAGCCACGGGGTGACTTGAAGGTTCTTGCCCAAAACCCGGCTTGCTTCTCGAGCCGCTTGAGAGAAATCGTTTTGGTTACAGGCTTGATTTTCGCTTTATCCGGCATATGCTGACTCTATGCCTGCTCCGGATGGGGGTCCACCACGGTCACCCGAGCGGCGCTTTTCCGTTTCATTTTCTGGCTTTCCATTTTTTCGTAAGCATCTATGATCTCTTGGACGAGAGGGTGCCTGACCACATCGTCCCTGGAGAAGTAGATAAACCTAATGCCCTTGATCGCATGCAGGATATCTGTTGCCTCGATCAAGCCGGAGGTTTTGCCCTCGGGTAAATCGGTTTGCGTCACGTCTCCTGTAATGACCGCTTTGGAGCTGAAACCGAGCCTGGTGAGGAACATTTTCATCTGCTCCGTGGTGGCGTTCTGAGCCTCATCCAGAATGACAAAGGAATCATTCAGCGTTCTTCCTCTCATGAATGCGAGAGGCGCCACTTCGATGACGCCTCTCTGAATCAGGCGAGATACGTCTTCGAAGTCCATCATATCATGGAGGGCATCATAGAGAGGCCTGAGATAGGGATTGACCTTTTCATACAGATCACCCGGCAAGAACCCGAGGTGTTCACCAGCTTCAACAGCTGGTCTGGTCAGGACAATCCTTTTGATCTCCTTTTTTAGCAAGACGGAGATGGCCATGGCCATAGCCAGGTATGTCTTTCCGGTACCTGCTGGCCCAATTCCGAAAACGATGTCGTGCCTTCGGATGCTGTCAATGTACGCCTTCTGGTTAATGCTCTTGGGTGTGATGACCGTCTTGCCCGAAGCGACATAGACCTTGTCCATAAAAATTTTCTTCAGATCCATGGACTGGTCACTGCTCAGAATCCTTATGGCGTATTCCACATCGTTGACGTAGACAGGATATTTGCTGCTCAGCAGCTCATACAGCTGGTTCAGTACGCTTTCAGCCAGTTCAATTTGCCAGTCCCCTCCTTCAAGGGTGAAATGATTTCCGCGAACATGGATGGATAGGCCGATTCTTTTCTCCATGAGTTGAAGGTTAGCATTGTGCTCGCCACAAAGCATACCAGCCAATTCATGGTCAGGAAATGAGAGTTTCTTCATCATCGTGGACGTCTCTGACACAACGTTTTTGTCCAATGCTCACTCTCCTGTAACCTGTTCAATGGCCTCCCTCTGCTCCAAGCTGTTTTCAAAGTCTCGATGGGCAAACTATAACGGTCTTCCCACTAAGCACGAAGCCTGCGTGAGGCAGAGTGAAGATGATATCCACAAATCGAAAAAAATTACTACCACAGCACTATATGGCACGCAAGAAAAACTGGCGAACGGTGACTGTGGAGATTGATAAAACTGATTCATTCGGATTATCTTTAGGCAACAATAAACGCCTTTAGCTTATTTTACTATTATTTTAAATATTTTCCACGTTGTCAAATAACTTTTAATGATTTCGATTTATTTTCGAATAGTCCGATATTCCGTAAATTAGTCTGTCGAACAGTCCGGCTACCGGCGGAGGGCATAAGCGCTAACTGAACCGGCCGTTGATGCCCTTTCCTACGTTCCACGTCTCCCGGGCTGGCCCGCCTGAGGCGGGTTGGTCTTTTCAACGGCTTATCTACGGGGGAGTTCTGCCCCCTCCCTCTGTTCCCCTCGACTTCGCTCGGGGCCAGGGGTTTCCCCCATAGATAAACCGTGAAAAGACAGCGCCCTCCCGCCAGTCACATCCAGAAAAGGCATCATCGGCCTTCCATCCTTCTGTCGCCAGCTTTAAGTTAGCAGTTCTGCCCCCTGTCGGGAGACGGTTTTCCAGGG
>JAHECH010000312.1 GCA_024641835.1 Deltaproteobacteria bacterium | reverse complement strand
AGAGCGTGGCAATGCACATGGCTGCGACGGAAAGCTCTATGGTCGCCTTCAGCCGGACGGTGATCTCGCCCATAATGGGGGCGCCGGTTCGAACGGAATTGCCGAAATCCCCGCGAAGAATGTTCTTGAGGTAGATCCAGTACTGAGTCAGGTAGGACTGATCCAGGCCGAGCTGTTTTCGGAGACGGGCGAGTTCGGCAGGGTTGGCGTATTCTCCCAGGAGGAGCTGGGCAGGGTCTCCCGGGATCATCCTCAGCATGAGGAAGACCAGCACAGAGACCCCGAACATGATCAAGACAAGGTGGGACAGGCGTCTTGATATGTAGCCCAGCGGCATCTTTCGGCTTATCCCCTATTTTCCCTTCCAGATCATCTGGAACGAATTCAGCCCGTTGGGACGAAGGGGCACGTCGTGGAGTTTCTTATTGTAACAGCGAACAATGGTAGAATGGGCGAGGGGCACCCATGGCGCTTCCTTATGAAAGATCTCCTGAGCCCTCAAATAGAGCTTTGTCCGCTCCGCCTTGTCGAAGACCTTCTGCGCCTTCAGGCACAGGTCCGTGAATTCCGCGTTCTTCCAGAGGGCCACGTTGGACGCACCGGGTGTCTTGGCTGTATCAGCGGATAGCAGGCCGTAGAGGAAGTTGTCCGGATCAGCGTTTCCGCCTAACCATCCCAGCATGCACATGTCGTCCTCACCATTCGCCGTCTTGCTGAGATAGGTTCCCCAGTCGTAGCGGACGATTTTCGCCTTGATCCCGACAGCCGCAAGATAGGCTTGAATCAACTCTGCCGTCTTCACCGGCTCAGGCATATACGCCCTGGAGACGGGCATCGCCCAGAGTTCCAGCTCCGTATTCATATCGAACTTGGCTTCTGCCAGGAGCTTTTTGGCCTCCTTAGGGCTGTATTCATAGGGCTTGATCGCACCATTGTAGCCCCAGATGGAGGGCGGAAAGGGGTTCTTGGCAGGTATGGCGAGACCCTGGAAAATCGTCTTGATCAGGGTTGCTTTGTCTATGGCATGGTTGATCGCCCGGCGTACACGGACATCCTTGAGAGCCGGCTTCTCCGTGTTGAGGGCAAGATATCCAACGTTGATGCTCGGCCTCTCAACGATGGCGAGCTTCGGGTCTTTCTTGACCAGGCTGATGGAGTCAGGATCCAGGTCGTCTGCGATATCCACTGTTCCGGACTGGAGCGCCATCAAACGCGCCGAGGGTTCGGGAATGGACTTGAGGATGATTTTGTCCAGCTTCGCTTTCTCGCCCCAGTATTCATCGTTTCTCTCCAGAATAATCTGGTCGTCCTTGATCCATTTCACGAACTTGAAGGGCCCTGTGCCCACGGGATGGAGGCCGATTTGATCCTTTTCCTCTTCCATCGCTTTGGGCGAGATGATGGGGCATAGCCAAAGGGCGAGGTTGTTAAGCAACGGGGCATAGGGCTTGGAGGTGACAAGAGCAATGGTGTAGTCATCTATGATCTTGATCTCTTTCACCGGACCAAGAGACATGCTCACGTATTTCCACTTGCCGTAGTTATAGAAACGATGGTTCTTGTCAATCACCCTGGCAAAGGAATCATAAACAGCCTTCGCATTGAAAGGCGTACCGTCATGGAATTTCACACCCTTGCGAAGCTTGAAGGTCCAGGTGAGGCCGTCATCCGAGACTTTCCATGATGTAGCCAACTGGGGTTCTACGTCCATGGAGTTCTTGCCGAACATGACAAGGTTCTCCAGAACCTGGATGCCCGCCTTGATCGACTCTCCGTCCGTAGCCTGGGCAAGATCGAGCGTCACTGAGTCGCCGCCCCTGCCCCAGATGAGGGTTCCTCCCTTGACAGGCTCGCCTGCCGCCAGTGCAGGCCACATGAAGACCATGAGAATCAACGCTGCCAACCATTTTCGCATGACACTCCTCCTTTTCCGAGAAAGGCGTTTTTGGAAGATAGGTTCTATTTCACCACATTCGCCGCCCACTCAAAATCCAGTTTTGCTCATAACACACCTTCATGTCGCGGACAAGAAGTAAAGTTCGCAAGAGGCCCGTCGTTTTCCAGCGCTAATAATTCTTGACATATATTTCGTCATTTGTCATGATATTTGCCGATGAATGCGACAACTGAAAAGATTTCCCCTGTTATCTCCCGGGCCTTAGATCTCGCTGCCCTCCTGAGGAAAAAGTCTCATTTTCTTTTTGGTCCCCGCCAGACCGGAAAAACCTTTCTGATCCGGCAGACATTGAGGGGGGTAAAGATATACGATCTCCTGGATACCACAGTCTTTCTTGCCCTGAGCCAAAATCCCGGCCGCCTCAGCCAGGAACTGGCTCCGGAAGACCGGATGGTGGTTATCGATGAAATCCAGCGCTTGCCGATCCTTTTGAACGAAGCTCATCGTCTCATCGAAGAGCGAGGAATTCGCTTCCTGCTGACTGGCTCCAGCGCCCGAAAGCTCCGCCGGGGAGGAGTGAACCTTTTGGGGGGAAGGGCCCGTACGAGACATCTCCATCCCCTCACCTTCCATGAACTCGGCAAACGATTCGATCTTGCGTGTGCTATTGAACGGGGTTTGTTACCCTCGATCTACTTTTCTGATGACTTTCGTGCCGACCTGGAGGCGTACGCAGGCTCCTACATGCAACAGGAGATCGTGGCAGAAGCCGCGACCCGTAACATCCCCGCTTTCAGCCGTTTCCTCAGGGTAGCCGGCCTCTGCAACGGCACAATTGTAAACTTTACCAAAGTGGCGAATGACGCTCAGGTACCTCGTACGACTGTGTACGAATATTTCGAGATTCTGAAAGACACCCTTATTCTTCATGAGCTCCCTGCCTGGAGGAAGTCAAAGAAAAGAAAACCTCTCGCCTCTTCCAAGTATTACTTTTTTGACACAGGTGTCGTGGGGGTACTCCAGGGCCGCCAGTTCCGGATTGGTACGCCCGAGTTCGGCCAGGCCTTTGAGACGTACCTCGCTCATGAGATCCTTAGTTACAGCGATTACCTGTCCGGGGAGCCATTGACCTATTGGAGGTCTACTTCGGGCTTTGAGGTGGATTTCATTATCGGTGATCATACGGCAGTGGAGGTGAAGGCCAAAGAAAACGTTGCCTCCCAGGATCTCAAACCGTTGACCGCGCTCGCTGAAGAAAAAAAGCTGAAGCGTTATTTATGCGTGAGCCTGGAGCCGCGTCCGAGGAAATTCGGCGGGGTGATCGTTCTTCCTTTCAGCGAGTTTCTGGTGAGGCTTTGGAACGGAGAATATACTTAAGCGCCGCGCACAAATAAGTTCGCCCACGCGACTGCAAATCTACGGTTCCTTATCGGGTATGGTTAGCGCGAAAGGTTTTTCCACGTTTCCTTAGCCTGTCTCAGGCCCCTGTCCTCATCTATTTCACCGCCAGGGCCTGCGGATGGCCTAGTTCCTGTGAGGCGGGCGATACCCGTGAGGCGGGCGATACCCGTGAGGCGGGCGATACGATCTTCCAGAGGCGGATGGGTTGAGAACAGGCTCATCAGAGACCGGCTGCTCAAAGGGTTGACGATGAACATGTGAGCCGTGTTGGGGCTCGCATTCATGGGGAGTCTTTTGGTATAAGCACCAAGCTTCTTCAACGCGCTTGCCAGCCCGTAAGGCTGCCCGGCAAACCCTGCTCCCGTAGCATCCGCCTGGTATTCCCTCGACCTGGATATGGCCATCTGAATCAGCATAGCTGCGATGGGAGCAAGGATCGACATGGCGATCAAGCCAATGCCTCCCCCTCGCTCATCATCACTCCCGGAGACCCCTCCGCCGAACAGCGCGGACCAGCGAGCCATGTTTGCCAGGATCATCACCGCTCCCGCCATGGTAGCGGCGATCGAGCCTATGAGGATGTCCCTGTTTTTGACGTGTGCCATTTCGTGGGAGAGAACACCCATAATTTCATCCCGGTTCATGAGCTTGAGAAGTCCCTGAGTGACCGCAACCACGGCGTGTTCAGGGTTTCGTCCCGTGGCAAACGCGTTGGGCGATTCTTTAGGTATGGTGTAAACCCGAGGCATGGGCAGGCCCGCTCTCTGCGCCACCTCCTGGACGATCTGGTAGAGCTCGGGTGCCTCTGCCGGCGTCACCTCGGTTGCCCGGTACATTCTCAGCACGATCTTGTCGGAAAACCAGTAGCTGAAGAAATTCATCCCTATCGCTAGGATGAATGCGATGATCATTCCCTGCTGGCCGCCGAAAAGGCGGCCGATCCAAACGATCAAAAGGGTCAATGCCCCCATTAAAAGCGTTGTCCTGAACCAATTTCCCATGGACCATTCCTCCAAAAAAATCTCCTAAGATTATAATCATGTGAAGCCTGGATGCAAGTCTATATAATCTATTGGTATCGTTCAAAAGTGTTTACATGGTCTCATAGTTGAATAAATCACGGTCTCTATCTATGGTTGAGGTTGCGAGACCAAAGCCAACAGAAAGAGACCGTGATGGAACGTGAGATTACTATAGCACTCCAGTTTAAACTTGCAATTGGTGATGTGACCCTTAACGAGATCGTCTTCCGGCTGAAGGAACTCAGAGACGATCTGATGCTTCGGATTTTGGAGGAGATTCTCAGGGGCTACGATGACCTGATTTGTAAGCGGTTGAGCCAGACGAGGATCTACCCCAGCAAAGCTAGGAGGGGATTGGGGCGGCACTTTAAAAGGGACGAAGCTGAGGCTCGGTTGTGCCGTGGGCGCAAGGTACGCAAACGAGGTTATCGTAGGAATCCTAGGCAGTTGTCCACGGTGTTTGGGAAATTGAAGTTGCCCATAAGGGTGGTTGAGTGTTGCAAGTGTGGTGCCTTTTATTCTCCCCTTTTGAGTGCGTTGAAGGTGGGACGCTACGCCCGCAGGGAATCCAACTTTGAGCACGAGGTGATCGAGGCCGTTATCGATACCAATTACCGGCGACTGATAAATGGAAGGTCTATTGATATCTCCGTCGGGGGCGTTCATAACCTGGTGGTGGGAAGCGATGTCGATCATGTTTATCAAGAACCTGTCTCCTTAGAAGATGTCTCAGCGATCCTCGCTGATGAAACGGGCGTAAAGCAATACAAGGGTCGCAAAGGTGAACTCAGAGCGGTCATTGGAGTAACCACCGCTGGAAGGGTGGAGCCCCTGGGTACGTTCACCAATACCGAGTGGTCGGATATCGAACGAACCATCAAAGAACGGATCAAACAAGCTGAGCCTTACAACATCCCCTTCGTATACGATGGCGAACCTGGTCTTGATGACTTCTTGGCTGACGTTGCCGAATCCCAAAGGTGCACATGGCACGGGCCAAGGGGGCTTTATCATGCCCTGTGGGAGGATGGGTTAAAGAAGAAAGACAGTCAGCCGGCCATTGACAAAATCAAACACCTCATCGGCATAGAGTTGCCTGAAGGTGACTTTGAGCTTCTCAAAGAGGAAGACAAGGAACCTGTTAAGATTCAGTACGACGCCAGCAAAGCCCAAATCCGGGAGTTGATAGAAACGTTTCGGCAAAAGGGCTACCTTCATGGGGCTTCCTATCTTGAGAACCTCTCAGATCGCCTTTTTACCCACATTGAGATGTGGCTCAAATCGGGTGTCATAGCGCCCAAAACCATATCCCTATTGGAACGGGTGTTCAGAGAGGTCGGTCGCCGCATAAAAAGAATCGCCTGGGGTTGGTGCGACAAGGCGGTCACCAACCTCTCCAAGATGATCCTGCTCAAACAGTACTCCCGATCAAAATGGGAAGAGTACTGGAAACACAAACTCGGAATTGAAGATCACTTTGATATAAAGATCGCATCAGTTCAATTGTCACCATGTAAACACTTTTGAACGATACCAA
>JAHECH010000311.1 GCA_024641835.1 Deltaproteobacteria bacterium | reverse complement strand
CCTCCTCATTCTCCGCCTGCGGCGGAGCTGCGGCTTCCCCCACGGATAAGTCACGAAAAGGACAGCGGCCTCCCGCCAGTCACTTCAAAAAACCCCCAGGCCCCGCGTGGTTGCGCCCCGCGAACAGTTTGATGCTCCCAGTAGTAAAACACCCAGTAGCTTCTACTCATGCTGCTAGTCGGATAACTGTAAGAGCCTGTGGCCTGCTATTCCCAGGTCCATGAACTTTGTTACCGCTGGCTTGAATTTGCTGTAAAACTGTTCTGCCATACGTGGCTCGGAAGAAGGCAGCTCAAGGGTTACGGTAAAGATACCCCTTTCAAGGCCTGCATAGTTTCCCAGGGAACCGGGGTAGACGCCGAATTTTTTCAGGGGGTAATCGGTTTCCCTGCTGATTTTTTCAAGCCACTTTCCAAAATTATCAAGATGAAATGACGGGCCGTCAAAATCATAGAAACCTAAGGGTGAGTGCAAACTCAAAATCTTGTGGGGCTTGAATCTATTGATGAGTGCAATCTGAAACCTGGTTTCATCTTCGCTGCCTGGTTTTCGTCCCGGATAGTATCTCTTGTTTTTATGAGCCGTCGCTTCCCAGTGTCTGAGAGCGTCTTTTCTCCAGTCCCTGGTCGGAAAGTTTCTGTTTAGGTCGATTCCGTTTGAATTTACCCTTTGGGGTGGGTTTGCAAGAAACCCGTCGGGATTGACCAGAGGTGCAACTACGATGCACCCGCCTCTGTATGCTTCGGGGTTTTCCTTCAAATAGTCGGCCAGCTTGAAGAGGACATAGATCGTTGGAATCTCGTCACCATGGACAGCCGCCAGCAAAATAGTACAGTTTTCAGAATCGTTGCCAAAGCACGCAAAAAAGAGCGGCCTGCCACGGTCTGTTGTTCTGTAGTATTCCCAGGGTATTTTTTCAGGCTTTAGATCCCTCCAGCCATATTCCGCAAAACGTCTCTCTAGTTCCCTAAGAAACCCCTGAAATTCTTTTGTCGAAGTGTCTGAGGGTAATGCTGGTTTTGATAGCCAAAAGAACGCCACAACAAAAAGGAGTAATGTTCTAATTTTCATGCTTCATCCTCTCACAAGACAACAGACCTTGTAAAGAATCTATCGATGGAAATATCAGCTCAAAGATGTTTCCCGAAAAAATCGCTATGAACCTCAAGGAAGCGGCAGCAAAAGGCTGAATGCACTCAACGCTCCGCAGCTTCCACGCGCGTCTTCAGTGCGCGCTCAGTTCTCTCCCGGCGGTACGTGAAAGGCTGAAGATTTTCTTGATGAGCCAAACGCGGTGGCAGTGCCTGGATTTGGTACTTTCAAGGCGAGGGGCCGAAAAGCCAGGACAGGTAGGAACTCGAACACTGGTGAACAGATCATGATAAAGGATGTTCCAACTGGACTGTTTCTCCGGATCCTGATAAGATTGTTTTGATAAACGCAAACGCGAGACCCAAGGGAAGACTCATTTCTTCGGGGAAGAAAGGAAACGACTTAACCTAACTCGAGACAAATGAATGGATTCATCCTTCAAACTCTTCAGCCGTAATAACCTTTTTGCTGTCGCCTTTTTTGCCATCCTGGTTTCTCTTCTCTGGCTCGTGGTATCCCTTCTGAGCCCTTTCCTGGAAGATTTTCTCTGGGCCGCCATTCTTTCCCTTTCCTTTTACCCTGTCTACCAGTGCGTTCACAAGGTGCTCAGGCATCGAGAAAACTTGGCATCCTTGCTCGTCACGCTTCTTCTGCTCGTCGCCCTGGTAGTGCCCGGATTTTTTCTCCTCATGAGTGTCGGGCAAGAAGCGAGAAAGGCTTACGAAAGCCTTTCCGTCACTCCCTGGGAGCAAAAAAGCGAGCAGGTTATGGAAAAACTGCGGGGCACGCGATTTCAGGATTTGATTGAGAAATCGGGTCTTCACCTGGAAAAAGCGGAAGAGCTCCTCAGGAAGGGGATCGTCGCAGGGATGAAGTCCATACCAAAGATGATTGGCGAAAAGGTCACCACAATCTTCAAAAACCTGGCTCTTTTCGCCCTTCACGTGCTCTTCATCTCAGTGGCCGTTTTTTTCTTTTTCCGTGATGGGCCACGATTTTATCATAAGCTCGTAGAATTTCTCCCCCTGGAGTACCACCACCGGGAAGTTGCCGTTCAAACCATCTCCAGGACGGTCTCAGCGGTTGTGAGAAGCATGTTCATTACCGGCCTGGCTCAGGGTCTTCTCGCTGGTGCCGGCTTTGCCGTCGCGGGCCTTCCCGTGCCCATTCTCCTGGCACTTCTCACGTTCATCAATTCTTTCATCCCCTTCCTGGGAGCTGCCTCCGTCTGGATCCCTTCTGCCATCTGGCTCCTCATGCAAGACCACTACTTGGCTGGATTCGGGCTGGCCCTTTATGGCACGTGTGTCATCAGCACTGTGGACAACTTAATCAAACCCCTGATCATCGGAGGGGGAACGAAGATTCCCGTCTTCTTACTCTTCTTCACCATTCTTGGAGGTCTCAGGGTTTACGGTTTCCTGGGAATCTTCCTCGGCCCCATCATCCTTGCCCTGGGAATGGCCTTTCTTTCTATTTACAGGGATGTCTACCTGAAGATCCCCTTGGACGATGTGATAGGAGGGAGTCTGAAGGCGGATGCTCCTGCCGAAAAAGACAAACCATCCACGTATTGATGGATTTCACCCGAGCAAGAGCTCAGTGAAGAGACCCATTCTTTTGGGCTCAGCAAGAAACGCTTGGCACCGCTCTCTGAACTATTCGTTGAATTGATGGGGATATACAAAAAAAGGAGGAAGTGATCGAGAGAGGATATACTTCTACGGTATTCCCTGGTGAAGAGAACGTTCAAAGTCATGAAAGGAATAATTACTCATAACGGGCAAATCAACTTGAGCCCCTTCGGTCAGTCAACCCACCTCTTGCTTGACGTGCAACTCCTCTACCTCTGAATCGACAAACCCCCGTTTTTGATGGGCGATTTTGGGGGTCTTAGGACCGAAGAACTCGATCAAATGCTTGTAAGCCTTTCTGTGGTCCATCCTGTGTCCGCATGTCTCGAAAGTGACTGCTGCGAAGTTGTATTCCGGCCACGTATGAACGGCCAGATGAGACTCTGCAATGGTCACGGTTCCACTCACACCCCACGGCTTGAAAGTGTGGAATGAGTGCCCCACCACTTCAGCGCCCATCAGCCTTGCGGCAGCGAGCATGGCTCCCTTGATCTCCTCAGCATCCAGAAGCCTTTCATGGACACACTCGTAGAGGTCAATGAGAACAAGGTCGAGTAAAGAACGCATTGTCCCCACCCCCTTCCTTTCAATTTACGTGTTGAATTTCTCAACCCCCTTTAAAACGATTCCGCGCAGCAGAATCGCCCCTTTTCAGGGAACGCGTTGGAAAGCTTCTAGTTAACGTAACAATATAGGCCGCGCATTTTTCCCGGTCAAGACAATAATCATTTTCTGTGAAAGATTTCCCGTATTTCTCTGAGGTAAGGTGGCCTGATCAGCCCCTGCTCCGTAATGATTGCCTTTACGTATTTTCCGGGAGTAATATCGAAAGCTGGATTAAAGGCATTCACTCCCACGGGTCCCACTTGCCGCTTTCCAAAGCAATAGATTTCTCTGCCCTCTCTCTCTTCCACAGGAATCATTTCTCCGGACCTGATCTTCAGATCGATGGTTGAAAGGGGAGCAGCCACATAAAAGGGAATCCCATTCTCTTTTGCGAGCACAGCAACCTGATAGGTGCCGATTTTATTGGCCACATCGCCGTTCACTGCTATTCGGTCGGCACCCGTGATGACCAAATCAATCCTCCTCTGTCGCATGAGATAACCAGCGGCGCTGTCAGCGATCACCGTCACCGGTATGTTGTCCTGCATCAATTCGAAAGCGGTCAATCGGAGCCCCTGGAGCCAGGGCCTGGTCTCATCCGCAATCACTTCAACCTTCTTCCCGGCTTCGTGGGCTGCCCTGATCACCCCAAGGGCTGTACCATATCCCCCTGTGGCGAGAGAGCCTGCGTTGCAATGGGTCAGGATGGTCGATTCCTTCGGCACAAGCTTCAGCCCATGCTGCCCGATTCTCCGATTGATATCGATGTCCTCCGCAAGTATCTTTTCCGACTCCCAGAGGAGGGCCTTCTTGATCTGATCCACAGGCACACCGGCCATTCTTTGGACCAGCAGGCCCATTCGGTCCACCGCCCATTTCAAGTTAACCGCTGTCGGTCTCGCTCTGGTCATTTCCTCGGCCATCTTCCTGAATTGCCGCTCAAACGAAGCATAGGAGTTCGTTCTGATGACCTTAGCCCCGAGAGCAAGGCCCATGGCTGCCGCAACACCTATGGCAGGAGCGCCTCTGATGACCATCACCCGGATGGCTTTGATCACATCTTTGTATCCCCTGCAGATATACCACTCCAGTTTTGCCGGGATCTTTCGCTGGTCAATCATGCGAATGTATTCGCCGCGCCATTCAATGGTCGGTAGCATCGAATTCCTTATCTTTCTTAACCAGTCATCTGTTCATCAAGGAACCATATCATGCCTGTACAAAACCGATTTTACCATCTTGCCGGGCCGTGGGGGTCGCCCGGAGGCCCCCACGGCCCAGATATTCATCCCCGGGTAGGCACAGGGCGCACGGTATTCAACCGTGCACCGTGTACCTTGGACCGTGTACCGTCTTACCCTATTTTTTCCCTCCATCCATAGGGATCCGGTTTCTCGGCGTACTGAATCGCCACGATCTCGTCGTAAAGCTTTTGCGAGAGTTCCCCCATTTTACCCTCCGCCACAACGTAGTCCGTTCCCTTGTAGGTGATCTGCCCCACGGGCGATATGACAGCGGCCGTTCCTGTTCCAAAGGCCTCTTTCAGCCTCCCGCTCTGAGCTGCACCAATCACCTCATCAAAGCCAAGGGAGCGCTCGGACATTTTCATGCCCCACTGTTTGGCAATATGAATGACGCAGTCTCGCGTGATCCCGGGAAGGATCGTTCCCCCTAGAGGTGCAGTGATGACCTCGTCATCGATCACAAAAAACATGTTCATCGTCCCGACTTCCTCCACGTATTTCCTCTGAACCGCGTCAAGCCAGAGGACCTGCGTGAAGCCCTTTTCCTTTGCCTCCTCCGCTGCAAGGAGGCTTGCGGCATAGTTGGCCAGAGTCTTTGCCTCCCCCAACCCGCCCAAAGCGGCCCGAACATATTTGTCTTCCACATAAATCTTCACAGGATTCAAGCCCTCTTTGTAGTAAGCGCCCACCGGGCCGACGATGATGTAAAAGAGGTACGACCTGGCCGGCCTGACACCGAGGTGAGGTTCCACGGCGATCATGTTCGGCCTGATGTAGAGCGACGTGCCCTTGCTTCGAGGCACCCATTTCTTGTCGAGCAAGACCAGCTTTTTCATCGCCTCCATGGCAAAATCGATATCCACTTCAGGCATGCAGACTCTCACCGCCGACCGGTTCAGCCTGACAAAATTATCCCTGGCGCGAAAAAGATAGATCCCGTCGTCCTTGCCGCGATAGGCTTTCAGTCCCTCGAATACCTCCTGACCATAGTGGAGGACCATCGCCGCCGGGTCGATGCGAAGGGGTTTATACGGCACGATCCTGGGATCGAACCAACCCCTTTCGACCTCATAGTCCATGAGAAACATGTGGTCCGTGACGATGTTACCAAAGCCGAGTTTCGATTCATCGGCCGGTCTCTTCTTCAGTTTTTTGGCAGGGCTTATTTTTATTCTCATGCTCTCTCTCCTTCTCCATGTTTTTGAGCGACAGCCCGTCGATGCTCAACAGGCCGTTGTCCAAATCACTTCGAGACCCAGTAGCGGTGGCCTGAGGGTGCGCCTCGGTATTGAAGAGGGGG
>JAHECH010000310.1 GCA_024641835.1 Deltaproteobacteria bacterium | reverse complement strand
GTCTTACGGAGGGCGTGCCTGACCTGAAGAAGATCAACCCTCTTGTGCTCCTGATGCCGGATCGTAAGTATCTCGCTCTCGGACAGGAGACAGGCCCGGCATGGAAGATGGGGAAAAAATTCATGACAAAATAGAGATGGAGAGAAGTACATGCCGGCATTCGGTCGGCTCGCGGGAACAAATCGAAATGGTTCGAGAGAGTCTCAAGCGAAGCTTGTAACTGCTTTTTTGGCCACGAAATGAGCATCCTAAACCGAGGGATGTTCCTGACTAAGCGGACAAAGCGTTTCCATGGCTGGGGTCGGACCAAGACAACGATTTGAGATCTGGTGATGCTTTTGAAGATTCTGCCCCGGAATAGAGCTTAGAACTGCATTTTCAACCCCGAAATGAGCTTTTTGAGGAGAGGTGACGCGGCGGCAAAATACCGCTTCGATATAAGAGGTCAAGGAGAACATGAGTAAATTGTCGTGGAGTGGCAGAGGGACTAGGACAAAGACACAGAGTACCACAGCGCGGCGAAGCCGAAACCAAATCCAAAGCACTAAATCCGAAATCCGAAACAAATTCGAATGACCAAAATTCCTATGATCGAAACAAGTTGAAATCCAAGACCTGAGAAGTGGTTAAGACAAATTAAACAAATCGAACGTTAGTAGTACAGGGAGATCAATGACAGCGAACGAACTGTTTTCGAAAATGGAAGAGCGTTTCGGGACGTACCCCGACTGTGGTGTGGTCTGCAGCAACGAGGAGGACATAAAGAGCGTTGTCTGCGAAATAGACTGGTACATGCTTTACCACGTCATGACTGACCGGCATGCACTCTATGTTGTGCACCACCCTGTGAGCGACTTCGCGCTCAGGCTAAGCGAGATTAATCCCGAGGAGAAGCAGGAAGACATCCGATCAGAGGCGCAGAACTGGCTTCTCGAGTTCAAGGCCCGCGAACTTCAGATGAACCTTGCCGTAGCACACACCATGGCCGACCAGATGCTCGAAACCGAGCTCTCGGACTGCCTCGAAGGAGCGAGGGGGCAGCAAATCGTCACCCGCATAAACACTTTCTTCGACCGCTTCTTCAACCCACATCCTGCAATTGTTATTCTTCCCGCCGCCCGGCGTCTGCTCGAGCAAGGCGCCCCAGCAAAGGTAGTGCTCGGCAGCTATGGCTATGAGGCGAAGAAAGACGTGATCTATGTGGACCAGTGCGGTATGGAAGAGACCGAACAGGCCATCACAATACCCCACTCACTCGTGGATGCGGCGGCGATGAGTATGTGGAAAGCTGCTGCAATGGCATCGATGTCCTAATGGTGACATGGGGACACTGATTGCTGGGAAGGAAATCGGTCTCGAAAGGGTTTAGAGGTGCATTTTCGACCTCAAAATGAGCCTTCTGAAGAACAGCGCAGGATTGGAGCTTTAGCGCCAGACCATCACTGCGCTTGTTATTGCTCCGTCTTATTCTCAGGCTTTTCTATCTTACCCTCGGGTTTGGCCTGCTTCTCGGAACGTTCCTTTTTCCCTTTCTTCTCTTTCTTAACAGGTATCTCTTCCGGGGACTCTTTCTCGGGGGCCTTGGCGGCGGCAAGCTTGTCAGCCTTCCCCTTCGCCACTCGCCGGATTATTTCCTCCTGAGCGGCGATGACGGCCATCCGGAAATCCGATTTCCTCAGTTCGGCTTTTAGCTTTCTGATCGCAACGTCTTTCCTGATTGCTTCGTCGCTAAGCCCTTTCTCTTTCAGGAAAATGCGTCGGGTATCGAGTTTTGCCTGAGATATCTTCTTCCTGGCTTCCAAGGTGGTTACTTTTGTGTTCATGACCTTCTCCTTCGTGGTGAGACTTAATTTTTCTAAATAACACAGGATCCCGGATGACTGCAACAATAAAGGAGCCTCCCTGATTCCCCGGCGAGATATCATCTGCCGCCATGTGAAAGTAGAGGATGCACATGAAAACATGAATCAAAATATGGGTTTTGATTGCCGAGATTTTTAAATGGAGTTGAAGGAGCTTCAGAAGAAAGCCAGAGGTCAGAGGACGGATGACGGAGGACAGCCCAAAAGGAGAGAACGGAAATCAGAACCTCAGAGCCTCAGAACCCTGGTCGCCTTCGGCGCCGCCAGAGGCGGGTAAACCTCGAGTAGCAGAGAGCAGAAGAAAACCAGAAGTCAGAGGGCGGAGGGCAGATGGCAGCATTCAGGATATCGAAGCTGGAACTCAACGAAAAGAGATCGTTCGCACTTCACTTAGGCCGGTAATGGAGCGCGTTTATTAGGGTGTTCGTCATCTGTACATCGCTCAGTGCCTCGTCCGATACTCTGTGGAGCATGCGACTCCGGATTTTCGTCAACTCTCCAACCAAATATTCCTTAGGTAGGGACGAATTCAATATTGCCATCGGATTTGTATCCTCGTCCTTGCCATAGCTCTCGTACATTAACGCCAGTCTCTTCTTTACTTCATCATCACTCAGTCGACTGTCTCCTGGAAATCCCTCGAATCCTCCTTTTATCGATTCGTAAGTGACAGATGCAATCTTATTCCTTACAGAATTATAATACTGCAGAGTTTTCTGATCCAGCTCCTTCGGGTCGATGGCAAGCATGATCTTTCGCCCGGTCGGACCTCCTAGCTGGATCATGTAGGAGAGACCCCGTATAAAGGTGTCATAATCATGCTGTGCCAACATGACATCCTTGACTTGGGCGGTGCTGGCGTCAGAGCCAATCCATATAAGAATCTCGATAATTCTCTTAGAGATAGAGGCATCCTTCAGCAAAGATACCAGGTGTGGCTCGGAGTCCGGGCCGTATACGCCATAAAGGAATACGCACATTAACGCAGGATCTAAAGTCATTGCATGTTGCGCAACGAATACTGAGCCCCCTGCATTGCGCAAAAAGACTTTATCTATGAATGGTAGGACTGCTGGATCACGGTCGGCGGATACCATCTGAGCAAAGTAAAAGAGCTGCAGGCGATTCTGTTTGATAAGGTCCCGAGTATGGTCTATCGAATAAAGAGATCTCTTTGCGGACGGCTTGTGCTGCGCGCCTCCTTCTAAATAGAGGAAGGATCCGATGTCGAGCAGGAAATAATCGTTTGGCCTTTCCTTTTTCAACTCTATTCCCAATTGTTGTTCGAGAATAGGGAGCACCTTACTTTTGTTTCCCCTGAAGAATTCCCATATTTCGTCCAACTGCCTATTATATTCGTGCAGCAGCTTGTCGTCACTCGAGACACGAATAGATCGAATAAAGTCCAGTTTTTTCAAAGTATCTTGCTCAAACGACCCAGCCCGGGCAGGTAGTGCCGGGAACGCAAACAACAGCAAAGTCAAACACGCCAATCCTGTAATTAAAAACCAATGTGCTCGTGTTCTCTCCATCGCTCAACTCCTGTTTCCCCTATGCCACTCAATTATAAGGCACTTTTTGGAAGCATTTCGCCCTGCCTATGATTGCCTCTCCCGAAGGCTCACAAGCCCCCTTCCATGCAAGTGCCCCGTCTGCGTCAAGCAGAAACTGATGAGGCACACCGGGTGATCAGCTAGCTAGTAGAATTATACTACAGTGGAGGCGAGCCGGCAATCGCAGCCAAAGAATGAAGCAGCTCAGAAAACCCCCATGCCCCTCGTAGTTATTCCGTGCAAACAGTTTGATGGTCCCAGTAGTAAGTGATAGCGCCGAGAGTCATCATGCTCTTTGGAGCCTGACGGCGGATCTTCATAGACCATCGCTCGTTGCATCCTTCCTATTCAGGAGCCTCCTCGACGGCGACCTTCAGTGCCTTGCCGGCCACGAACTTTGGAACGTTGCCTGCTTTTATCATGATCGCTTCCCCGGTCTTCGGATTCCTACCTTCCCTGGCTTTTCGACTGCTCACCTTGAATGTACCAAACCCCACCAGAGTCACCTCATCCCTATTTTTCAGCGCTCTCGTGATGGCGTCAAAAACACAATCCACGGCTGCCTGCGCTTTTTTCCTGGTACTTGTGAGGTTTGCTACCTCGTTGACTAAATCCGCCTTGTTCATACCTCCACCTCCTGTCCGTGTATTGAATAAAGTATTCCCCTATCATTTTTTATATTCTGCATCAACGGTAATGGAAATTCCGCCGCGAACCGAAAAATCGTTCGTCACCTTGCACCAACGAGGAGCCAATGTCTTTACCAAATGATCCAGAATCACATTTGTGACGTGCTCGTGGAATACGCCTTCGTTCCGAAAAGACCACAGATAAAGCTTAAGCGATTTGGACTCTAGAATCAGCTGATCCGGGATATACTGAATTGTCAGCCTGGCAAAATCAGGTTGCCCTGTCGCGGGGCAGACACATGTAAACTCCTCGGTGCGGAGTGTTATGACATAATCGCGATCTGGATGGTGGTTCGGAAAAGTTTCCAGTTTCTTTGTTGGCTTGGCACTTCGGCGTAACAAAGTCAACCCGTCAAGGTCAGTCCTGTGTGTCGTCTTTGTCATCTTTGCACGTCCTCTTCGTCGGGTTGAGAAATGTCACTTTTTCCCCCGAGCAGATGGTCTATGGCTTCTTTCTCGCTTTCAACCATTTTTGCTGACAATCCGCAGAAAGCTCGTTCTGGTGCTCTCTCAGGCATTTGGCGATACGTCCTCCGCCCGGCTGAACATCCTTGCAGAATTTCAGAACATCGTCATGACAGACCTGAGCTGTTTCATTCCAGCGTTTCTGCACTTGGGCGATTTCTTCTTTGCAAGCTGAGGACAATTCTTTTTCGTGTGCCTTCAGACACCCTGAGATACGCCCTCCGCCCGGCTGAACATCCTTGCAGAACTGAACTATGTCATCGGCGCAGGCGTCCCCGCTTTGCGCGTAAACGTCATTCCCAAGCCACAGACTCATGCAGAAAGCCACGGCGATCAACACGAACCAACTATTTCTCATCTCTCTCATACATCTCACACCGCCTTTCTATAAGGATTAGCTTTTTACATTATATTGAAGTTGAACCTGTAAAGCAACGTCCACAGCTTCGTTTCACCAAGTTGCAGTTGTCGGGCAGCCTTATGAGCCTTGTCCCTCAAAGCGGGAAAGCGCCGATAACATGGGGCAGGGGGCGGAAGGCGTTATGGAAGGATGGAGCCGGCTGCTTGAGTGGCGAGATTAAAGACCGGGCCGGGAACCATGCCCAGGAGCAGGACTGCCACTGCCAGCAGGGTTCCCCAGAAGAGACTGAATCCGGGCTCCGGCTGAGGGGCTGGAGGAGTCTCAGGCTCGTCCTTGGTATAAGCATGGATCACCATGCTGAGATAGTAGTAGAGGGAGATGGCGGTGTTGACCGCTGCCACAATGACAAGCCAGTTGTAGCCCCGGTCCCAGGCCGCAGTGAGGAGGAAAAGCTTTCCCATGAAACCTGCGGTCGGAGGAAAGCCAACGAGGGCGAAGGCGCCGACAGCGAGGACCAGGGCGAGTCCGGGAGCGCGCTTGTGAAGGCCGTTCAGGTCTTCCAGTTCCAGATTTCTTCCATCCGCTGCAACGCGGCAGATGACCCAGAAGCAGGTGAGGTTCATGAGAACATAGACCAGGACATAAAAGCCGGCCGCGGCAAGACCTTCCTTTGTGACGGCTACCAGACCGACGAGGACGTAACCCGCATGGGCCACGGTAGAGTAGCCGAGCATGCGTTTGATATCCTTCTGCGCCAGAGCAGCCAGGTTGCCATAGGTCATGGATATGGCTGAGAGCACCGCGAGAATCGTGGTGATTTCAAGCCCCGGGCTGAGCAGGGCTGTGAGGCGGATCAGGATGACCACGGCACCGAGTTTGGGCAATGTGGACACGTAGGTTGCCGTTTCATTGCTCGCACCCTGGTAGACGTCGGGTGCCCAGAAATGGAATGGGAA
>JAHECH010000309.1 GCA_024641835.1 Deltaproteobacteria bacterium | reverse complement strand
CAGAACTCAATCCACATGAGAGGGTCTGGAACGATCTGAAGAACGATGCTGTTGGCCGGAAGTCTATCAATTCAACAGGGCGACTTCATAAGGTTATGACAAGCCACCTGCAATTGGTCAAAAAATTACCTGATTGTATCCGTTATATTCCCAACCTGAGACGAAAAAGTATAATACATAGGAGTACACTTAATTATGAGGCGATTAATAAAGCTGTCCAACTGTTACCTCCGTTAGCGACGAAGGATACCTTCAACATCGATACGATTACGAAGAATTTGAATCTGTTCCTCCGTTGGCAACTCCGTAGTAGGAACTTTTTCGGGAATAATCAATTCAAAGCCGGTATTTTCCACCACTTGATCCACGGAACTCCCTGGATGGATGGACTTAAGACGCATTCTTTTCATCTCTTCCTCAAAGTCCATGATGCATAGAGGAGTAATCACATAACGTGGGCCCGCACCTGGAATACCCAGCTTCTTTCTGGCGTCCTTACCCCCCTCGCCCCACCCAAAGACAGTGACAAAATCACAGCGTTCTACAAACGTTCGTTTTGTATGACTGTTTGTATAAATATAGTAATATTCGCAGTGAGCTCCTTTGTCCCCCGCTCCTATTCCGCCAGGTCCTCGAAATTTAAGTCTCTTGTAATCTCTTCCAATCCCTAGCAGGTTCGTGTTACCATACCGATCGATCTGAAGACCGCCTACGAAAAAAACCTCCTTCATACCGAATCGCTTGATCTGGTCGATAAATTCACTGTGTACGTAATATGCTTCTGCCCATCTTGATGCCCGCCATTCAGTAATAAAATCAAACGGCTCGAGTACAGGTTCCTTGACAAGATTGGTCCGCGTGAAGGAGATGATAATACGCATGTTCGGACCGTGTGTCAGATGTGCCAGTAGAACGCCCGCTCTGGGGACAGGCAGGTTTGCACCTACTATTGTCCCCACACCATCTTGCAAGTCATTTGCAATAAACGCAGCCACAAGTTCTTTGACTGTATAATCTTTAGCATATTGTGTTGGCATTGTTCTTAACTCCTCACGTCAATCACTCTTGTCCAAAATCGGTTTTTTCTTTGGACAGCATTTGAACTCTATAAACACAAAACCAGTTTTCAAAGCCGCGATCACCTTCCGAAGAGGCTTATTTTACGGCTATTTAGACACCAACTGGATGCAATTTGCTAACTCGTTTAACCCTTGCGGTTTTTGGACAGCATCTTCAAGACAAGGCAACCTAA
Organism: Deltaproteobacteria bacterium; assembly: GCA_024641835.1. Classification (GTDB taxonomy): domain Bacteria; phylum Desulfobacterota; class DSM-4660; order Desulfatiglandales; family HGW-15; genus JAHECH01. The sequence continues at coordinate 4,642 of JAHECH010000309.1, read as the reverse complement.
ATTCTCAATGGCAAAAGGCATCGAATTAAATCAGGCACTTATCTGCCCAAAAAGTCGGATTTAGATTTATTTTGGACAGTACTGCACGTCAATATTCATGAAGGGAGAAAATTCGTTTGATGCCGACCTTTTCCAAATAATCCAAGTGATCGCTCGATCCAAATATATACTTCTCGAGGTATTGTTCAAAGGGACCGCGATCTCCATTTTTGGCATAGGCATTTGCAGCATCCACATACTCTTCTAGATGTTTCAGATCTTCTAAGTAAAAGCCCGGGCTGGAGAAAGGGTGAGCACCATAGGGGGCCCGAACAACGCCGTCAGCAGCCACAATAGACGTCTTCGCAGGGTCCTTCCGTATTTCCTCGTTGGGTACGATCTTTTCCACCTCAACAATTGTCTTATCTGCGGCTAAGTGCTGAGCCCTATCGCCGAACCCCGTACCAATATGCTGGACATTGCCGTAATGATCTGAGTATGCTGCATGTAGAATTGCGATATCCGGCTTTATGGCCGGGACAGCCAATAGAGTCTCCCCGCGAACTGGATCCTTGAAGATCTTAATATCAGGGTTTACCTCTGGATAACATGTTCCCACACACCCACGCCAAGGCATGAAAGGCAATAAGTGAGCAGCGGCCCTCAGCCCACAATAATACATAGATTCATCAATCTCCCACACTTCAACGTCGCCCCGTTCCGCAGCTACTCGAAAAAACGGGGCGACGGGCGCTAACGCCTCTCCGCCTACATATGGACTTATGACTTTTTTCGCGCATCCAGCTCCGATGAGAAGGTCCACATCAAGCCCAGAGGAGGCAGAACCGATCACTGTGAGGTCTTTAACCTGATTCTTAATGACTTCCCTTATGATGGCCATAGGATGGCTTGAAGTAATAAATCCCCCGATGATAATGCTCATCCCATCCTTAATCCAACTGGCCGCCTCTCCTTCATTAATGATGACTGCTTTTCGTTTTTTTGCTTCCGACATGAATGAACCTCCTAAAGAAACATGGCCCCACGCAAACAAGTTGGGCCCCTGAGGCCATTATGAATAGGCTTGGTCGTTTTGCATCCACCGTTTGCAAGAGTAATCAGCCTTTGTATGCGGGCTTATCTATGCAAAAGGCTAGAACTGAAGAATTAACAGAAAATCTAAGATTTACCCTTACGAACGTCTCTAGTGACGTCTAAGAACGGTAACCACCGATGCCGCATTACTACCTCCCATTGTCTGGCACACACCAACATCAGGGTTTTTCAACTGACGCTCACCGGCCTGTTCACGCATTTGAAGTACCGATTCCACCACCATATTGAGGCCTGTAGCTCCTGTCGGATGGCCTAACCCAATGCGACCGCCATCCGTGCAAGTCGGGCATCTTCCTCCCAAAGCTGTTTCTCCCGAGTCCACCGCAAGTGCACCCTCGCCAAAACCAAAAATCCCAAGCGCCTCAAGTTGAACAATAGCATTAATTGTAAAGCAATCGTGTACCTGTGCAAAATCTATCTCAGCAGGTGTGATATTAGCTTCCTTATAGGCCTCTTTTACCGCAGCCACAGTCGTCGCAGCTTCGGAGATATCAAATTCTTCAATTCGAGGATATCGAAATTTGTTTCCCACATACGTTGGGCCAGTTTTCAAACTGATTCCATCAACATAAATTGGGGTATCAGTGTACTTTTTGGCATCACTAGCTGGAACAACTACAACGGCTGAAGAACCATCACAAGCTCGCGAACATGCGGCAGCTGTGATGGGCCATGAGATTACCGGACTTTCTAGTACTTCTGAAGTCGAAAGTTCTCCACGACCATAGTCTATGGCCTTAGGGTTCCGAAGTGCATACCACCTATTTTGTGAAGCAACCTGCGCAAACGGTTCCTCTGATACTTTATACTTTTGCATATAACGTGTTTGCATTAAAGCCATAATATCAATGTAGTCATATCCCAATGGGTACTCGAACTCGACATCCAAGTTACCGAGAAGTACTTCAGCAGTAGACATTGCATCCGAAATTTTTTCGACGCCAACGCAGAGCATGCGTCGACAAAGGCCAGATTTTATCCCTTGGGTCGCATACAGTAATCCAACCGCGCTCCCGGCACAAGCACTTACGATTTGTGCAAATCCAGAGGGTGACAGCCCGAGTGCATCCGCTGCTACAGCACCCATATTCTGCTGCTCCTCAATTTCAGGAGCGGTATTTCCGAGAAAGCCCATCTCGATCTCTTCGGGATCCATACCGGCGTCATTTAGTGCCTCATAGCATGACTCAACGATCATTTCCTTCCAGCTCCATTTCGGGAAAAAGCTGTGTTTTGTGATACCCACACCAACAATAGCAACCCGTTCATCTAAACCCATCTTTTTTACCCCCTCCTAATCAAAAGTTGACACCTTTCTTTCATGAGTATGGTATTTTCTTTCCATCTTGATGTAGGACGCATAATCAATCATTGTTTTCTTGGATATAAAATCATCTACTGATGGCTCTGCTCTTGCACCCCCGATTTTAGAACTAGTTTTGATAATGAATGCATCACTACCTGCACCTGAACCATAGGAGATCACCGCAATTTTTTCATTAGGGACCGACTCATTCATCACCTTTGCAAGACTAATTAGTGTCGAAGCAGCTCCGCAATTTCCTAAGAATGTGGCAATAATCCCTGGCGAAATCTGTTCTTTTGAAAAGCCAAGCTTTTGCCCGATCCGGAAAGGGACCCTGGCATCATCTTGCTGAACAACTAGGTACTTAAAAGAATTAGGGGAATGCACTTGACCATGATTAAGGCTTTCCCAGGCTCTAATGACATGGTTTTCCATTCCTACTTCAGTGTTTGTCATGGCTGCCCCGCCAGTTCGTATATAGCGCTCCCCGTCCAAGCGGAAGAAGTCTGGAGTATCGGTAGTATATGATGCAGAGGTTTCTATTTTTGCTATTCCCTCTCCGCTGCCTATTACAAGCGCACCGGCTCCCGAAGAAGCGACGTACTCCTGGCTATCTCCCGGTGAAACGTGAGAGCTGAGAGTGTCCGCTCCCACTGCAATTGCTGCTTCAGCCATTCCAGAATTGACGAATGCTAAAGCTACGAGAAAGGCTGATGTTCCAGACTTCCCGCTGAATTGGATATCGGCTGCAAAAACATCATTTCTTAGGCCCATTGCCTCGACTACTATCGAAGCTGCGGGACGGGTATGATAAGGCGATGTCTGGCTCCCTAATATGAGGGCGCCAATCTTCTTCAAACTCAATCCTGACATTTTCACTGCTCTGAGGGCTGCGTCGACGGCCAAAGTCACAGTATCCTCATCCGGACCAAGCACAGCTCGCTCTTTAACTCCTCTGGCTTTCACAGCCTGCAAGGGTATGTTTTTCCAGACATCATTAACCTGCTCTATCGTGATCCTGCGCCGTGGTATGCTCACTCCATATCCCCAAATTCCAGAATCCATGGCTCACCCCCTTGTTGAGATCGGGCGGAATTTATACCCATACATGTAATTACCATTTGTCTCTCTTCGCCACTTTCGAAACACTAGTTCAACTTCTAGGCCTTCCTTCAACTGTTCAACATCGCAGTCGACAATATCCGTTATGACGAAAGGGCCATCCTCAGAGAGCTTAATCACGGCCAAAGGCTTCGGCACCTCTTCTCCGTGTCCCATTAAAGGAGAATGGTCTACAGCGGTGCAAACCACAGTCCCTGTTCTTGGGAACTCTTTTGGCTCCAGGTCTCGCTTATGACATTTTGGGCAAACATGCCGTCCTGGGAAATGGTCCATACCGCAGGATGCGCAGTGCGTCCCCACTAATCTGTATCGTGCTAAGCGGTTCCTCCAGGCTTTGGCCGTAGATTGAGTAGCTATACGATAAATCGGTTCGCTTTGAGACCACATATCACCACTTCCTCCTCTAAATAATTCCTAAACACGATTGAGGCAGAGACTTATGAGCTCTCCCGTCAGACTCTCAATTTCACTAACCGAAATGAATCGGATCAATTTAGCCGTATCTTCCACATTACCGACATGACCAACTTGGCAATGTTTGCCATGCCCGCCGCTAAAACTGATCGTCGGCCCTCTGTCGCCTCTCCCTGAGACACCAGCGAGTATGCCATTCACTGTTACTCCATTGGGGAAAAGCTCGAACGCCAGCCCTTCGATGAAGGCTTCTGTTATCCTCTCAATTGTTCTAAGTAAATAACTATTTCCGTTTTCTTCCTCTGAAATGTTCACTACTAAGATGATTTTCCCGCCTCCTTGGGCCTTCATCACATCAGCTACTTCTCGCAAAATTGGACTGGCCTTACCTAAGCAATTTGCTACGGAAGAGTCCCATGCAGATATCCCTTCCTTGCTGCCACCAAGGTGAAGGCTCTCTAAAAGATCGATATATACATCAATTCTCTTGAATCTTTGACTTGCGCTGCGGATCAAATCATCACTAACTCCTTCTTCGTAAATTCCTCCCGGAAAGGGAATAACCTCTAGCCCTGCAGAGTGCAACTCATCACACATTCTTCTCAGGTTTTCTGAGTCATCATCTCGCGCCACCAAGGTGAAACCCTCTGCCGCTAAACAACGCGTAACTTCTTGTCCCAATATACTGCTTGCTCGAGTTACCAC
>JAHECH010000308.1:895-5903 GCA_024641835.1 Deltaproteobacteria bacterium | reverse complement strand
ACTCTGCCTGCCGCGAATACGTCTTGCCGGAGCGATGACAATCAGGCCGTCCCGCGCGCTTACATCGACGTCGTCCCCTACGGAAATATGCGCGTCCTCGAGTAGCCGCTTGGCAAGGCGCAACCCCTGGCTATTTCCCCACCTCTGGATTTTTGTCACCATATGGATACCTCCTATGGATATCCGAAGTATAGCCAACAGGAAAACCCTTGTCAAGTCCGTCCGAGGCCGAACGCAGAGGTCACCGGGCGCCGGCTTTATTGGCGATCCGGTGTACCGCTTGGTTGTGCAAAGTTCCTACTCAGCAAGTTTGCGGCATGCCCTGCCATTTGGGAATTACAGTGGCCAACATTGGGAACAATTTCCAATCTCCATTCGAGTCTGGTCTTCTGTCCTTTGGCCGATTCCATTGCCGTTTCGTAGAATCTATGACCCCGTGAGAACCGATGTTCCCCCTGTGCCATGGCCTCCGGTGTTTCCCTTAAATGTATATGATTAGTATCTTTGGCCCCAAGGAGAATAATTAGAGTCTTCGCAAACGAATCGCTCAGATCTTCCATCTCTAGGCCTGAATTCTTTAGGCCATAAGGAAAATCTACGGTATCCGTTGGCATGGTATACCATCCAGCATTGGCAGCAATAGCGGTCTGTATCCTTGCATGAGACATAAACATCACAAAGCGGTGGACGAACTGAGCCCCTGCCGAGTGGCCATAGATGCTGTAGGCCGATGCCTTGAAGCTCGTTATTGCCTTGACGTGATCGAAAAGATTTTCAATCACCGAGAAGCACCACGATTCTTTATCGCTCCTATCCCTTGAGGGGCAGAACATGTTACCGAGGTTATATCCGGCACTGCCCGGATAGTTTTTCTTCGAGAACTCAGGAACCAGCAGCAAAAAATTCCCCTTTTTGGCATGGGTGATCCATTGGTCACGGTACGTTTTACCATTCCGCTTCATTCCGTGCATCACAAAAATGATTTGCGATGTGTCACTGAAGGTACTCGGTTTGTAATACCACACTCTGATTTCTTTAACGTCATTCGGTGTCTTGAAAACGAAATTCCCCCTTCCAGCCTCCAAGGCTTCCGCTCTACAAAAAACGTGTGTCAACCTACTATTTCTCACCGTTCTACGATCTTCCTTAATTCCATTAAAAAGGGTTTTGTCCATGCACAACATTCAAGTTTCTTTATATTCTATGGATTGTTGATTTGCTGTGCTAACATATACATCAGTTTGGGCTTTGGGTCAAGGCGTTCACTTTCCATTACGCATTCTTGGAAGGGGGCGACCGGCCTTAAAAACATATGGAATCAATGGTTGAGCGCTCGCTGAGCAACTCTCGATAAGCCAACTCTGGCAAGTGGAAGGTTTGAACAGAGATGCTGTCATCCGGCTGGTTGCATTTTGAGGATCGACGTTATAAGGAATTGGGTGTTGTAGAGACGTTTATTCTGAGGCTTGGAGATGGACGGTTCCGGTGAGGACCTCTCGGCGGAGGAGGAACTTAGGGCCTTTGTCAAGAATGACAGGTCAAGCAGGGTAAGGAGGTCGTAGACCTGGAGGGCACGTGGCATGATCGATCAGATTCTCCTATATAGCGGCGCTTACCCCTTGACAAGAGGAGGCCTTATAAGTGTTCGACGGGCCGCTACATGCCAGTGCGACGCACGTGCTCTTGGACGCCGGTCAGCATGATTCGCACCTGTTCAGCCGAGTATGAGTCATACTCACCGTGGGCAGCCTTGTTCCGTAGGTCCAACCAGGACGTCACATTCTTCTGATCGAGCTTTCCGTAGACTGCTTGGGCAGCGAGGTCGGAGTTCATAGCATCGGCCTTCTTGGGCCTTCCATCCTTGTCGGTGGGAATGCCCGCTCGATTGCACAGCCTCCGCAGGTGCTGTTCCAGGACACCGCCCGCCAGGACGGCTGCGGCGTCCTTGTACCCCGAACCCAACAAATGCTCTGCCATCGCAAGAAAATCATCGAACACTTCGGCTCGAACGAGGTCTTGAATGGGTGCCAGAGCTCCGACCCGGTAGTCCTCTCGCAAGGCCTCCACGATTCCCATGAGGCGTTCGAGCTTATAGCTCTCGGAAGTGTACTCGTTCTGGAGAGTCTCTTTGCATCTTCCGCGGTAGGCAGAGTTAGGTGGGGCGAGCCGCTCAATGGCGGATTGCGCGCTCGTCAGAAGCCCGATCAACAGACGGTGAGGCGGCTCTTTCCATTCGAGGAATCCACTGTGCCTTATTACAAGGGCGTCCAGTTGCTTCAGAATCTCATCGACTCTCGTCACTGCTCGCTACTCCCGCGATGCTCGATCGCGAAGAAGGTCCGTCGAACGCTCGGGCTGAGATGTGCGGGTGAAACGAGCATCCTTCTCCAGCCCGTTGTTATACGAAAAAGCGAGAATCCCCCCGCTGTCTGTCAAAACATACCTGCATTCAAAATAAAGTGAGTTACAGCTATGTGCTTGTCCCAACTCGGCAGGTAATGGCAGCTAATCAACTTATTTAGGGGCAGGAACCGAGGGCTCTCCTCGGTAATATGTCTATACCCTGGTGATTTTCTGGCATTCTCAACAAATTTATCAGCTACTGAATCCTTATTGGGATTTATCATCACAGTGGCGTATTCGGTTGTCCATGGGGTTCCATAGTCTAAGACTTGCTCAATGACCTCTTTATACTTACGTCTTCCCCATACTTTAAATTCGATTATTCCTTCTGAATCATCCTTCTTCAGCAAGATATCAACAAAGCCCTTTCTTCTCGTGGGTTCAGCAAGTGCATAATACCCCATGCTCTTGAGAACTGTTAGCACATGGTCTCTGAATTCCGCTTCAAGAATCCTATTCCCTGCTTCATCGAATCGAAATCCCCCATTCTCCGAAATTGTCCGGATTGTTCTCTCAAGAATCTCCGTGAATTTTCCTAAAGTAGCGCTTAGCTCAGGGATTGAGATTCCAAGGCGCAGCTTTATCGGCTTCAAGAAATGCTTGCGGATGGTTTTGTCGAAAGTATCAAATACGACATCATTGTCTTGTTTGTAGCCTAGAAATACCTTTGAGTCTTTTCTTGACCTTTTCTTTTCGCTAAAAATATCCTGATGTAATACGAGGTCCCAAGATACGCTCTCTTTTTCAATCTCTAATTGGCAGGTTGTTTGATGATCTAGAGCCGAAATCTGTGGATGCGGAATTTCGATTTCGCCGAATGGTAAGGCGAGGGTAAACAGGTTGAAACCTTTGGCCTTGGCGCTTAGCCTGAAGTTTATTTCCCCTGCTGCCTCTGACTCGACCAAAAACCCAGACGCCCGTAAGTAACGAAGCCACTGTGGTTCTTTTTTAATGCGAGCCATAGGGTTTTCATCCTCGCCCACAAATATAACCCAGTCTCCCCTTTCATAAGAAACAGGTCTTCCAGATAGATTCGCTTCGAAGTTTTCAACCGACTTAGCATCAATACAGCCGATTAAAACGGGGATTGACCGCTGCACACATTTCTGGACTTCCAACGAGCCGGTATATTTGATAACACCATCGTCCATTGAGACTGAAAGAAACCTGACAATAGCTTTGCATGCTAGAATGGTATCATCTACACAAAAAAACCTAGCGACCGGAACTCTGTCATCGCCCTTCAGAAGCTTAAACTCTCCCTTTCTGGTTTTATCAAACCAGATTCCAGTAAAGGGATCTTTATGACCGAAATATATGACTTGATTGTAGCCAGGCCCCTTCCACATGTTGTTGTCAGACTTATCCCGTTTTGCGCTGTGGCATTTCCTGTATTCTTTGCCCGAACCGCAGGGGCACTTGTCTTTCGGTTGGACTTCAAATTTCATTGCCGATCTCTCTTGCAATCAATCGTATAACGCTTGGGCTGATACGTGTGCGGCGCTTTTTCCGCGCATCATTGTCCAGCCCCATTTTATGCCATTCTCATGCTGGAGGCTTCTGCTCCGGCTTTCTTAGAATCTTGAAATGTTGTTTGTCTATCGGCTCAATGTACCGTTCAGAGGCCAACTTGCTCAAGATATGACGAAACCCATCTATATTTCCTTCCGGCAGGATATGTGCCACCTTCCTTGACTGCCTTGCTGCCTTTCCTACATCTAAGACATCACCAACGGAAAAATCTCTTATGAATTCAGTAAACCAGGACTCCACTTGTGCCAAAGCAGCCTTGTTCCAAACCGCAGGACCTTTAACACCCATTTCCTTGTATTCAGTTGGCGCTGGAGGAGGTAGAGGCGGATCAATGATAGGGGATTGAATTTGCGGAAAATCTGTTTCAGGTATTTCTTTGAATGCAATACCATATGAGGAAAGCCTGTCTCTTCTTTCCCTCGGTATCTTGTTTGCGATGATCATGATGTCAACGAATTGTTCTGGATTCTTACTCTTGTATTCGTCATAGTAATCCAAGATTTTGTAGGTGTGGTTCCTATCCAAGGTCCCCTTTTGCAGCTCAACAATGAGATTCGCCCCATGGCGATCCTCAAAAAGCAGATCGAAAACATAGTCTCCTATCCGGTATTGCCGTGCTTTCAGGATCAATCCTGTCTCTAAATACCTCTCCGGATTCTGAGCAATTGCGTCTTCCATGGCCTTTTCAGTTAACATCGCTATTCCTCAAAGTTGTAATCCAATCATGGGGCATAAGGTTCACGATGACCTGCCGTTTGCCAGCAGCAGTGCCGCTGGCAAACGGTCGCGGTCGATCGTGGTGTTAGGTTGCAGATCCTTTTCCAATGATCGCGGTGACGAACAGATGTAATTGTTCGGCCAGATGCTGCTCGTTCTCCCATACGATATGGTTGTACTGGCGCGTGTCGAAGTGGACGTTCTTCAGATCATCATTACGCACACACCAGAAGACTGGAAGGCCCAAACCAAGCGCGTATCCTGCCTCGAAGTACACGCCGGGTCTTTGTAGTGTCACGTCTGCAACAAGAAATCGGGAGTTCTTGATCTCGGTGACGATCTTCGTATCAATGCG
>JAHECH010000308.1:0-885 GCA_024641835.1 Deltaproteobacteria bacterium | reverse complement strand
CTCCGCGTCTACGCGGTATGGCCTAAAGCCGGCCTTCGTCAATGCCGCCCTTATGCCATTTTCCCACGCTGTTTTCAGCTCGGGTGCAAATGACATCGCGACAAAAACCTGATCGCTAATGACTGATGGGCGTGCGCGTTCCTCCAGAAAGCTCCAGCCGTTAGCCGTGATCTCAAATTTGAATACAAACGAATCGGCAAGGTCCGACGAGCCGTCAGTACGCCGGACCAGCCCCCGCTCGATAAGCGAACGCAGTAGATAACAAAACTCGTCCTCTCCCGCTGCCCATGCAAGCGGGAAGTCAAGATGGGGTATGACGTCAACTTCGTGGCCAGGAAATTTTGTGCGTCTTTCCAACGCCCGCAACAGGAGTAATTGCTTTTCCGCGACCCGGTAGTTCGGTAACGCCGCCTCGACTTCCTTAAGCGTGTTTGAGTTGATTTCGGGGACTTCGCTCCCAGTCTCAGAGCGCTCTCGAATCCACGCGGACAGCTTGGGTCCGAGTTCTTTTCGTTCTGCGATTGCGGCTGCGGTGGCGGTAATCGTGAATTTTCCGCAGCGCGCGCATTCAAGCGATAGACGTTCTCCATAGTCCCAAAGCCGAACGTCCTTCGCCTCGAGCTTGCAGATCGGGCAAGGCTTTTGAGCTACCGTCGGCATGGCGGGAATTTCTGCGACCTAACACTCCAGTTTCTTTATATTCTATGGACTGTTGATTTGCTATGCTAACAGATACATCAGTTTGGGCTTTGTGTCAAAGCGTTTACTTGAATCCCACATTCATGGAAGGAGGGCCTGGCCTCAAAAAGGTATTGAATCGGCGGTTGAGCGCTCGCTGAGCAAGGCTCGATAGGCCAAGTCGCGCAAGTGGAAGGTTTGAACAGA
>JAHECH010000307.1 GCA_024641835.1 Deltaproteobacteria bacterium | reverse complement strand
TGGGGCCGGGGATACGCTCTATTCAGGAAGAGAAGGGCTGCGATGGAAATGGCGATGAAGCTCTTCGTTCTTCCTGATCAGCCCGCTGAAGTGAGGCTTTTGAAGATTAAGAACCATGGAACCGGGCCCTTGATCTGCCGGGTGGTCCCGTATGCACACATCATGTTGGGCGGAGCGCCCGTTGATTCGGCCGGAAAAATCCGTGCCCAATGGGACCCTCGCCTGATGGCTCTCTTCTTTACCAACCCTCATAATGATTTTCACAGAGGTTGGGCCTTTGCCGCCACGAGCCTTCCTGTGGAGGTGTTTGAGACGGCCAGGCGGAAGTTCTTGGGTGGGCCGGATCACGACCTTGTACGCCCCTTCATGGTGGAACATGGTGTGCCGGATTCCGGTCAACCTGACGACGGCTACACGATCGCCAGTTTTGTGGGAACTCTCGCCGTACCACCCGGAGGGGAGAGTGCTGTAAGCATGGTCTTTGGGCAGACAGAGACCATGGATCAGGGTGCCCAGATCATCACGGCGTTGAAAGAAGTCGCCTCAGCCGAGGAAGCATTTGAGAGGACGAAAAAGTGGTGGTCGGATTTCCTCTCCGTCCTCCAGCTGGAAACCAGCGACCCGGCATTTGACAGGATGGTGAACGGGTGGCTCGCTTATCAGACACTGGTCGCCAGGATCTGGGGAAGGTTCGGCCCCTACCAGCGAAGCGGGGGCTACGGCTATCGTGACCAGCTCCAGGATGTCCTGCCTTTCCTTTACCTCCATCCCAATCTGGCTCGCAGCCAGATCCTTCTCCATGCAGCCCAGCAATTCCGCGAGGGAGATGTGCTGCAATGGTGGCACGAGACCGGGGAAGGAAAAACCGGGATCGGCCTTCGAAGCAGAGCCTCAGATCCTCATCTGTGGCTCCCATACGTTGTCGGCCATTACGTGAAGGCTACAGGGGACGGCTCCATTCTGGATCAGGATGTACCCTTCCTCGAAGGAAAGCTCCTCTCCAAGAGATCAGAGGGTCGCCTGTTCGCACCGAGGCCGTCCCGAGACAGCAGTTCCCTTTATGTGCACTGCCTCAGGGCTCTGGATCTTAGCCTGAAGAGGACAGGGCCGAACGGCCTTCCGCTCCTGGGAATGGGCGACTGGAACGACAGCCTGGATAGGGCTGGGTTCAAAGGCAGAGGGGAGAGTGTCTGGCTGGGCTTTTTCCTTTACCATGTCCTGATCACATTCGAAGACCTGATAGGGACTAAAGAGGGCGAAGAACGAAAAGATCACTATAAGCAAAAGGCCCTAAGTCTCAGGAGAGCACTGGAATCGATGTGGCGGGAAGACAGGTTCGTCCGGGCCATCAGCGATGAGGGGCAGGAGATGGCTCGTGTCAACGCCCTTGTTTCAGGATGGGCAATCCTCTCCGGAGCGACGGATTTTGCGAGGGGATGCCTGGCGATGGAGACAGCTTTGAGAGTGATCGAGAAAGAGAAGGTTGTGCTGCTCTTCACTCCGCCCTACGCAGAGAATTACGCCACCTATCCGGGGAGGCTGGCTGAATACCCGCCCGGTGTCAGGGAGAACGGTGGACAGTACTCCCATGGGGTCTCATGGTTGGTCGATGCACTGCTTATCCTCTCGGAGACGGCTGCAAAGAAAGGCCTTGTTGAACTGGCCCGCCAATATAGGCTTAAGGCCGTGGAACTGTGGCGTAAGATCTCGCCTCTTTCCCACCTGGAGGCTGATGAGATGATCGTTTACGGTCTCCCCCCTCACCAGCAAGCGGCTGACGTTTACTATGGTCCTGGCTACGAAGGCCGGGGAGGATGGAGTTGGTATACGGGCGCAGCAGCACGAATGCTCTACACGGCCTATCATCTATTCGGCCTCAGGATGGAGAACGGAGAGCTCATTGAGCCGCAGGACCTTTACGAACCGAGGGGTTCTCTGACCCTCAGACGCCTCCTCCGTAAGCCTTCCTTGAAAACCCGAGGCATATAGTGGTATTTACGTGAAAAAGCCGGAATGCCCTGCTCGGAAGAGGGGGAATGAATGGCCATGGGGCTTCGGGTCGGATAGTCCCCAAGTTAGAGTGGCTTTTTCTATAGAAGAAGCCCCGTGCGGAAGCACGGGGTTCTTCACGTAATAAAGCCGGAATGTCCCACTCGGAAGAGCGGGGAGGAATGGCCATGGGGCTTCAGGTCGGATAGCCAGCAAGTTAGTGTAGCTTTTTCTATGGAAGAAGCCCCGTGCGGAAGCACTGGGTTTTTCACGGTCCCCGGAATGGTATGGAAAAAGAAACGCTCATCAGGGGCCCGGCGAGAAGAGGTGAATCGGGGGTATCGTTATGGGCGAATCAAGGATCCGAATCGACGCTGGAGGAATCAGGCTAGAGGGAATCCTGGAAAACCTTCCGGGAGACAAAGGGCTCGTGATGACCCATCCCCATCCCCTTTATGGGGGCACCATGCACAACAACGTGGTTCGATCGGTTGTCCATACCTACCGGGAAATGAACTACAGCACTCTCAGGTTCAACTTCAGGGGGGTAGAGGGAAGCGAAGGGCAATTTGGGAGCGGCATCGGTGAACAAGAAGACGTGAAAGCTGCTCTGGCGTATATGTCAGGTCTCGGGAAAAAGCAGATCGACCTTGCGGGCTACTCTTTTGGAGCCTGGGTGAATGCCCTAGGCCTTGCGGAGTTCCAAGAAGCGCAGAGGCTGGTTATGGTCTCACCGCCCGTAAGTTTCATCGATTTCGGCTTCCTCCAGTACAACCCGAAGATCCAGTTGGTCATCGCTGGAAGCAGAGATGAGATAGCAGAATACAAGACGGTCGAGAAGATGCTGCCCACATGGAACGAACAGGCCATGTTTCGCGTGATTCAGGGGGCAGACCATTTTTACTCGGGGTACGAGGAGAAGCTGATTGACATCATAAGAGAGTTCTTGAGGCGGGAGAATTAGCCGCGGACACACACAGACCTCTTGGCCGAGCGACCTGCTCGTCCGAAGAGCTTCCATCGCTTTGCGAGAAGAGCGGTAAAGGAGTAGCCACGAAAACACGAAAGTTCGAAAACACGAAAAGAAAGACTCAGGTATTTTTTTGTGCTTTCCTGCTTTCGTGGTGAATGAGTTGGATTGGTTTCAAATGGCCCTTTCATGACCTTCGTCATACAATTTACATTAAGGTTTTTATCGCGAAAAGGACTCTCCATGAAACTCAAGTACTTTGTCTTTTTCATGCTCATCTTTCTCACTGCTTGTCCGTTGGCTGAGGCTTCTCTGCGGCGGAGCCCGGTGGTAGTGGCTGTGGAGAAAGTGGGGCCCGCGGTGGTGAACATCAGTACTGTGGTGCATGAACGAATCAGCCCTTTTTCCGCTTTCCCCGGGGATGATTTCTTTAAAGATTTTTTCCCTGACTTATTCTCAGGAGAATACTCCTACACAAGCCTTGGTTCAGGGGTGATCATTGACGGTGAAAAGGGATATGTGATCACCAACCATCATGTGGTCAGCCGTGCCACAGAGATCAAGGTGATCACCTCGGACGAGAAGGAATACGTAGCCCGGATTTTGGGATCAGACCCCAGATCGGATCTGGCCGTGCTGAAAATCGAGGCCAAGGAGAAGTTGCCTGAAGTGAAAATGGGAAACTCGGATGACCTGATGATCGGGGAGACGGTGATCGCCATAGGGAATCCCTTTGGGCTCAGCCATACGGTCACCACAGGGGTCGTCAGCGCCACGGAGCGCTCCTTGCGCACGGAAGAGCGTGTTTACCGGGGCTTCATTCAGACCGATGCATCCATTAACCCAGGAAACAGTGGGGGGCCGCTCCTGAATATTGAAGGCGAGTTCATCGGCATCAATACGGCCATCTACCAGAAGGCCCAGGGCATAGGCTTCGCCATCCCGATCAGTAAGGCGAAGAGAATCGTCAAGGAATTGTTGCGCTATGGAGAAGTGCGACCTCCCTGGCTCGGCATTGAAGTACAGGAGTTGATACCAGAACTGAAGGCTCATTTCGGCCTTCCTGCAAAAAGCTCGGGTGTTCTCGTGAATGATATTTTCCCTGGAAGCGGCGCTGCATCCGTGGGCATCCAGCGTGGAGATATCATCCTCAGCGTGGAGAATATTCCTGTCCGTTCTTTGGCAGAGTACAGGGATGCTGTAGCGGATTTCACTGCGAATGATCCTCTGAGCCTGAAGGTTTTTCGGAAAGGAAAGGAGTTGTCGATCACCTTGCAGCCTTCCCCCTTTCCCCCGGGACTGGCTCTGGATCTGTTCTACCGCCGGCTCGGTGTTAGGGTTGGGAATCCGGTCTCAAAGGGCGGCATCGCGATCAAAGAGGTGAGGCAAGATTCAGAAGCTGGAAGGATTGGCCTGAGACCAGGGGATGTGATTCTTCAGGTCAATAACTCACGAGTGGCGAGCCTGGAGGATTTCAAGAATGTGATCAGCCACAGCCACGACCTTCCCTCCCTGAACCTTCTGGTGCAGCGAGGGGCCTACGGCTATTCCGTTACGCTCCCATTCTAGAAACTTTTCACCGCAGAGAGCGCAAAGACTCAGGATCATCTCCGCGGTCTCTGTGGTGAGACTAGATTTCCTTGTGGATAAAGTCCACAGCGTTTCGGAAAATCCTGATCCCATCGCCTTCCTCATTGTCAAAAGTTCTTCCCTGGCGCGAGAGCTCTTCTTTCCTCCTTACCCAGTTGGGATGGTTGGTCACATGGTTGTAGGCCTCAGGGTGGGGCATGAGCCCGAAAACGCGGCCGGTGGGATCGCACACAGCCGCGATGTCCTCAAGCGACCCATTGGGGTTCAGAGGCCAACGACCCATGGCCGGATGACCCTCTTCGTCTGCATACCGCATGACGACCTGGTTGTTTTCCATGAGTTGCTCGATATCGCTCCTGGAGGCATAAAGCTTTCCCTCGCCATGTCGGACCGGAAGTTCGATGTGGGAAAGCCCTTTCGTAAACACGCAAGGTGAGCTGGGATTGATCTTCAGCCTGACCCAAGTGTTAATGAAATTGCCAGAGTCGTTATACGTCAGCGCAATGCGGCGTTCTCCGTATTTCCTCTTGAACCCGGGGAGCAGCCCGAGGTTAACGAGGCTCTGAAAGCCGTTGCAGATGCCGATGATGAGTTTGCCGTCAGCAATGAATCGTTCAATCTGATCACCCAGGTTGAACTTCACTTTTGTGGCAAGAAGCACACCAGCACCATGATCATCCGCCCAGCTAAAACCTCCTCCGAAAACGAGAATATGGTAGTCTTCAAGCCTGATTCTGGTGCCAACTCCCATGATCAACTCGTTAATGTGCATCCGAATGGATTGGGCACCCGCACGTTTCAAGGAGTAATCTGTCTCATAGTCGCAGTTTAAGCCATAGCCTGTCAGGACGAGTGCTTTTGCTGGACTCATATCAGTCAACCTCCAAAATTCCACCGCAGAAGGGTAGAGATAGGTCTCTGCGGCGACCTAATGTCGTGTCCCGAAAATATTGGCATAATCCTCTGTGTTATTTGTAAGGAACTGCTGGGACGCCACACTAAATCAATGCTCCAAAGGGTTTTTTCCACGCCTCTTCCAACATGAACACATCTTCCTCCATGAGGACTTCCCCGTCTAGGCCCTTTATGCGGAAGAAGGGGGAGGCTGTTGTGATGCCGATGTATCCGACTGGGAGGCGAGAGAAAATAGCTTCGAAGGTTTTGCTTTTCTTAGGATCAACCGTGACCACAAACCGACCTGCGGACTCAGAGTAGAGGATCTGGGTGTTGGTGAGATCCTCCTTTGCGGGGACCCCTTGCAGATGGATATCCATGCCCAGTTTGCCTCCCATGGCGATCAAGGCAAGGTGCACGCCAAGCCCCCCTCTTGTGACTGCATGTGCTGAAGAGATAACATTCGCCTCGATAGCTC
>JAHECH010000306.1 GCA_024641835.1 Deltaproteobacteria bacterium | reverse complement strand
AGTAGAAAGGCTGAAAACGAGATAGACAGCCATGATCAGGGCGACGCCTTCAATGGACTGGCCTGTCTGGTTGATCGTTGTGTTGGCCACAGAGACGAAGTCGGGATATCCGATGGCCACAGCCAGGGAACTGTTCTTGATCAAATTGAGCATCTGGCTGGTAAGGGGAGGTATGATGACTCGCAGGGCCTGAGGTAAGATTACCAGATTGAGGACGAGGGTTGGCCTGAGACCGATCGCCATGGCCGCTTCTCGCTGCCCCTTGCTGACCGATTGGATCCCTGCACGGACGACTTCTGCCACAAAAGCGGACGTATACAAGACGAGTCCCAGCAAAAGAGCTGAAAACTCCGGGCTCAGCGTCACGCCTCCCTCAAAATTGAATCCCGCCAGTTTAGGGACGTTCATTTTCATGGGGGCGCCGAAAGCCAACCAGACCAATAAGGGTAGGCCGAAAACAATGGCTGTGCCGACACGAAAGGCAGGGAAATACTGCCCCGTACTCTCCTGCCGCAACCTCGACCACCGTCGGATGACATAGGCCGCCACACAGCCCACCAGGAGGGCCAAGAGGATGTATTTATTAGCCGGGTGGGCTCCGGGAATCATAAAGGTCAGCCCTCTATTACTGAGAAATAGACCGCTCACGGGATTTAGGGCCTGCCGGGGTATTGGAAAGATCTCGTAAAAGACCGCATACCAGAAAAACAGCTGAAGCAGGATCGGGATATCCTGCATGACCTCGATGTAAACACCGGCCAGTTTAGCGACCAGCCAGTTCGCAGAAAGGCGTGCCACACCGATGATGGTCCCGAAAAGCAGGGTGATGACAACCCCGGCAAAAGAGACCTTTATGGTGTTCAGGGCTCCGACCAGCAAAGCGCGACCATAGGAACTGGCGGCTGAATACGGAATAAGGGATTCCCCTATCTCAAAGGAAGCTTCCCTCTGGAGAAAGCCAAATCCTGTGGCGATGCTCTGCTTTTTGAGATTAATGATGGTGTTGGATATGAGATAGTAAGCGATCAACCCTACGACACATAAAGAAAAGAATTGAAAGAGGATCGCCCTTTTCTTGGGGTCAAGCCAGAATGGAACCTTTTCTGCGACTGAACTGTCCTTAGGGATCGTCATTTCGTTTACGTGAAAAAGCCAGAATGCCCCGCTCGGAAGAGCGGGGATGAATGGCCATGGGGGCTTGAACACAGGTAGCCCCCAAGTTAAATGGCTTTTTCTATAGAAGAAGCCCCGTGCGGAAGCACGGGGTTCTTCACGAGGAGCGGGCGGTTTTTGAAGAACCCCAACGCGGGTATCAAGGCTCAATAAAAGACTTCTGCGCTCCCGTTGCTTCTTCTGAGATGGAAGGGTGCCCCTTGGCGGGGCACCCGAGAATGGCTCTAGCGGAATGGATAGGCATACATCAACCCGCCCTCGGTCCACAGGGCATTAAGTCCACGCTCAAGTTTAAGGGGGGTATCGCGACCCACGTTCCGTTCAAAGATCTCGCCGTAGTTGCCCACCTGCTTGACAATGTTGTAGGCCCATTTTTCGTCAAGGCCGAGGGCCTTGCCCATGCCCGGCGTGACCCCGAGAACTCGCTGGATATTGGGGTCGGTGCTCTTCAGCATCTCATCCACATTTTTCGACGTAATACCATCTTCTTCCGCCTCTATGAGGGCCATAACGCACCAGTTGACAATGTCATACCATTGATCATCCCCGTGGCGGACTACAGGTGCAAGGGGTTCTTTTGAAATGATTTCAGGCAGAATGATGTAGTCATCCGGGGTTGGAGCCACGGAACGGATAGAGGCCAATTGAGACGCATCCGAGGTCAAGCAGTCGCAGCGGCCGGCAAAGAAGGCCTTGTTCAACTCAGCATTGTTCTCAATGACAAGTGGCTTCCATCCCATCCCATGTTTCCGGAAGTAATCAGCCGCGTTCATCTCGGTGGTTGTACCGGGCAGAACGCAAACCGTGGCGCCTTTGAGCTGCTTGGCACTTTTGACACCCAACTTCTTGGGAACCAGGAAGCCCTGGCCGTCGTAATAGTTCACGTGAACAAAATTGAGGCCGTTCACCGTTTCGCGGGTCAGAGTGATCGTGGTGTTCCGGCACAGAACGTCAATCTCCTTGGACTGGAGTGCTGGGAGCCGCTGGACAGCCGTAAGAGGAACGAACTTAATCTTATTGGCATCACCAAAGATCGCGGCAGCAATGGCTCTAGCAGTGTCCACGTCGAGTCCCTTCCAAACACCCTTTTCATCCGGCATGCTGAATCCGGCCAAACCGGTGTTAACTCCGGCTGCGAGCACGCCCTTTGCTTTTACGTCATCAAGGGTGCCCGCAAAAACAGCCCCTCCCATGAAAAGGAACACCAGAACCATGACCAGAGCAATACATTTCACCTTCATCATCCTTTATCCTCCTTTCTGGGTTTTTTGTTGCCTTCTAAGATGTTGTATGGGAATCCCTTTCTCGTGGCTCCAGCTTGGTCAAACTGGAGAGCCGTCTTGTTTGCAAGAAGGGTTTTCAAAAGAGTTCTGCTGCACACTTGCAGCGACGTGACGCTTTGACTTGGAAAAAGGACAATGATCCGGTTCGATTGTGATGGTTAAATACCATATGTATATGTTTTTTTTCAAGGAAAATATGCCATATTTTCTTTATCGCTTTGCCCATCTCTTTCTTGACGGAACAACTGTCCATGGCCTATAGTCATCCCCGAAGCCGGCAGTTATCGTAGCCAGCTATTCCGGCCCCGGACAGAACCCGTTTGATCGTTTCTAGGCTGGCTTAGGGCCGACCGAAAGGAGTTTTTTCATTATGCTCGAAGATCGGATGGTATATCTCAGAGGTGATTTCGTTCCCTGGAGCGACGCGAAGGTTCATCTCATGTCCCACAGCGTTGGTCGGGGTTCTGCTATTTTTGAGGTGCTGAGCTTCCACGACACGGTTCATGGGCCAGCCGTCTTCCGCCTGGACGAACACATGGACCGGCTGCTCGCGAGTGCGGCGCTCTTGGGCATGGAATTGCCCATGTCCCGAGAAGAATTTCATCGCGCAGTCCTGGAAACGGTCAGACGGAATGGACTCAGGGAGGGTTTTATCAAGATTATTTGTTTCTATTCTCAGGTTGCTTTTGACATTTTCCCGCCCCAGAGGATGTTGGATGCCTCCATTTTCGCCGTAGACCCTGCTCAGGACCTGAAAGGGATGCATTTCCCTTTTGAAAAGGGGACGACAGCCTGCATTCCCAAATGGCGCAAGCTCGACCCCGAGACCGTTCCGGTGGAGGCCAAAGCGGCAGCCAATTATTTGAACGGCATAATGGCCAAGGAAGAGGCGAGGAAGCGTGGTTTTGAAGAGGCGATCATGCTCGACACACAAGGGTTCATTGCCGAGGGAGGCACGGAATCCATTTTTCTCGTGAAGGATGGGCGGCTCATGACGCCTGCTCTTGGAACCGTATTGAAGAGCATATCGCGAAAGTCCGTCCTCGAAGTTGCCAGGGTCATGGGTATCGAGACTGTGGAGGGAAGGCTCCGGCCTGAGCTTTTCTTCACTTCGGAGGAGATCTTTTTTTCGGGCACGCCGATCAAGGTTCTGCCGGTGCGGCAGATCGAGGAGAGGGTGCTCGATAAGGTGCCGGGCCCGGTGACGAAAAAACTCTTTGAGGCGATGAGAGATATCGTGTCCGGAAAAGACGAGCGCTTCAAAGCATGGCTTTTCCCGGTAAGTTAGCTGCTGGCTCCCAACCGGCTCTCTAACTGCCCGCTCGATAGATTTCATTTTGCCGAGGGTCTCGCCAGCGATTTCTCCATGTTCATCACAGAAGACCTTTATACATGACTTACGCCTTTCTCCGTCCTTAAGGGAATGCGATGAGCCGCCTGGCACAGACGAATGTAAGGTGAGGGGTGAATGGGAAGGAAGTCTCTGGCGGCAAAAATGAGAATCGACTGGTGGCTCACAGGACTCTGTTCGGCGAGAGCGTTCAGTCAGACAGTGATGATGACCTACGCGGCGGCTCTTCCTCTTCTTCAGAAGGAATGGAATATGTCCGCCGCCCAGGCGGGTGCCATTTCCAGCGGGTTCCAGATCGGCTATGGCGTGTCCCAGCTCTTTGTCTCCACCCTTGCTGACACGTTCGGGGCAAAGCGCCTTTATCTGGGGTCTATGTTCACCGGAGCCCTGTTCACGGCCATCTTTGCCTTTTATGCAAGAAGTTACCTCTCGGCCATCGTTCTCTATACCCTGGTTGCCCTCTTCATCGGAGGAAGCTACACCACCGGCTTGATGATTCTTGCTGACCGATATCCGGTCCATCGCAGGGGGATGGCTACCGGGTTCTACATTGCGAGTTCCTCGGTTGGATATGTCCTCTCCCTCGTGCTGAGCGGAATGAGTCTGCCCATGGGGGGATACAAGCTCGCCTTCCTTGTCACCTGCCTTGCCACCGTCCTGGGCGCCGCCTTCTCGTGGGTCACACTTCTCAAGACCACTATTCCGATCACTCCCCGCCAGAGTCAGCAGAGTTTCAGAAAGGAAGTGGTTTCCAACAAACCGGCCATGCTGCTGATTTCCGCTTACACCTGCCACTGCTGGGAACTGCTGGGGATGTGGGCCTGGACGCCCGCCTTCCTCACCGCCTGCCTGGTTCAGAGGGGAGAGGCGGGCCTTGATGCGGCAGGGCTTGGCGCTTATCTTGTCGCGAGCTTTCACGTGGCGGGCATTGTGGCCTCTTTCTCCACGGGGTCGTTGTCCGACCGGCTGGGGCGGACGAGCGTCATCATGGTGCTTGCAGGCATCAGCACCCTGTGTTCCCTGGTCTTCGGTTGGTCCATGGCTTGGCCGTTCTGGCTGGTTATGGCTCTCGGGTACCTCTATGCGTTCATGGCCTTAGGCGACTCCCCCGTGCTCTCCGCCGCCCTCACCGAAGTGGTTACCCCTTCCTACCTGGGATCTGCCTTCGGGATCAGGTCGATGCTCGGGTTTGGTGCCGGGGCCGTATCGCCTGTTGTTTTCGGGGCAATACTGGACTGGACAAATCCGGGGCACCAGACTTACACAGCCTGGGGCTGGGCTTTTGTTTCCCTAGGTGCTCCCGGATTCGGAGCGGTATGGGCGGCTCACCGCCTCTCCCGGCTTCGTCTCTTGTGATTTCCCTTTTCTCCTCGGAAACGAATCAGGCACTTGGGCCTTTGGGACATGAACTCGTTGACGAAAATCGTCTTGAACCAACTTCCCTTCAGCCAGCGCTCTGCCTCCCATTTTGGTTTAAGCGTGATCCCAAATCCCACCCGAAACAGGGTGACGAGGGAATGGCGCCTCAGGAGATCCTCCGCCGGTGCACAAGCACTCCCGCAGTAGTTCAGGCTCGGAAGAGACCACCCGCTGGAAGGCAGCCGGAGCAGATACTCTTCGGTTGCGGCCGAGGGCTTCTATGAGACCCTTGAAGGCGAGAGGAGATCTGAGAATTTCCGTGCCACTTTTTGAGCGATTAGCGGCGCGTTTCCTCCAGCCCGGTTGTTGATGACCACGTTCGCCTGAATACCTTGCTGGATTGCGGAACGCATGAGACCCGCTGTCTCCTCCACCATCTGGGGGCTCATCATCCCTTCCACAAGCTTGCCAAAGGGATAGGCTTTGATGTATGCCTCCTCATACTTCATGCCAAGGGGCGTCATCAACCGGATCACGCACTGCTTCCCTGTGTTGAAGAACTTTCCAAACCCCTTCTGAAGCTGCTTCTGGAGAGGCGGGAGCCATGTCCAGTGGGAGAGGACCTGTCCCACGCCGTGCTTCTCAAGGACACGGAAATAGGGGGTTGAAAGCAGCGACTCTGTCCTCACCTCCACGTGATATCTCCCGTCCCTTGGTATGAAAGCAAAGAATTGATCAAGGGCCTCCGCGTATTGT
>JAHECH010000305.1 GCA_024641835.1 Deltaproteobacteria bacterium | reverse complement strand
ACGTCAAGATGGTTACGGGCGATCAAGTGGCCATCGCCCGGGAAACGGCCGGGAAATTGGGGCTGGGCACAAATATCCTCGATGCCAGCGGCTTCGGCGACACGAAGCATCACGAGACGGGGCAGTTGGCGGAGTCCATCGAGAAAGCCGACGGATTTGCCCAGGTGTTTCCCGAACACAAGTTCCACATTGTAGACGTCCTGCAGCAACGCGGCCATATCGTCGGCATGACGGGCGACGGGGTGAACGACGCCCCCGCGCTGAAGAAGGCCGACTGCGGCATCGCCGTTTCGGGCGCGACGGACGCGGCGCGGGCGGCGGCGTCCATCGTGCTGATGACGCCCGGCCTGTCGGTGATCATCGACGCGATGAAGGAGAGCCGGAAAATCTTCCAGCGGATGAACAGCTATGCGATCTACCGCATCGCCGAGACGCTGCGCGTGCTGCTGTTCATGACACTGGCGATCCTGATCTTCAATTTTTATCCATTGACGGCGGTGATGATCGTGATGCTGGCGTTGCTTAACGACGGCGCCATCCTGTCCATTGCGTATGACAACGTTCATTACAAGGACAAGCCCGAGGCCTGGAACATGCGCATGGTGCTGGGGATCGCCACGGTGCTGGGCGTCATCGGACCCGTGGCTGCATTTGGCCTGTTTTACCTCGGCGAGCGTGTCTATCACCTCGACCGTGCGCACACCCAAACGCTGATGTACCTGATGCTGTCCGTGGCCGGACATATGACAATCTTTCTCACCCGTACACGCGGTCCGCTCTGGTCCATCCGTCCCGCGCGGATTTTATGGGCGGCCGTGCTCGGCACGCAAATCGTGGCGACGTTGATAGCGGTTTATGGGCTGTTTATGACACCCCTCGGCTGGGGTTGGGCACTGTTCGTATGGGGATACGCGCTGATATGGGCTCTCTTGAGCGACCGCGTGAAGCTGCTTGCCTATCGGGTGTTCGATCCAACTGCCGCGCCCCTATTGGCCAGGGAACCTGTCAATGTGACACCGCAGATCGCCAAGCGAGCCTATGAACTGTACGAGCAGCGAGGCCGCCGCGATGGCCAAGCAGGTCGAGACTGGCTTGAGGCGGAGCGGGAGATAAGGACTAAATTATGAGTTTAACCATCTATTTTCTGCGACATGGGGAAACCACTGCCAGCCAAACAGGTGGTTACTGCGGCACCCTTGACCCGGATTTAACCCCAGAGGGGTATCAGATGGCAGAGGATTTTGCCGATGCTTATAAATCTCTTCCATGGGTCGCTGTCTTTTCCAGTCCGCTACGCCGTGCCGTAGCCACGGCCAAACCTCTTTGCGAGGCGGCAGGAATACGAATGCAACTCAAGGAAGGGTTGAAGGAAATGGCTTTTGGTCAATGGGAAGGCAAGACTCCCGAAGATATTAATCGCGAGTTTCATGATGACTATGTTCGCTGGTTAACTGATCCGGGATGGAATGCTCCCACCGGAGGACAAAAAGGCATCGATATCGCTCGGCGCAGTTCACTTGTGCTTGAGGAAATTGAGAAAACTTACACTACAGGAAATGTCCTCGTCGTTTCTCATAAGGCCACGACCCGAATTATGCTGTGCTCACTGTTAGGTATTGACGTGGGGCGTTTTCGCGATCGCATCAGTATGCCTGTGGCTTCTATCAGCATCGTGGAAATGGCGGTGCATGGCCCTTTATTGCACATGATGGGCGACCGGTCCTATCTGAGGGACCTCCTGCGCAGCCGAGGGGGCACCTAAGCCATTGAGTCAGCTTAGACCCAAGCGGCGCTCGAAAATTATTTCAATGAATGACCCTGCAGCAAGCTGCAGGGAATTATCAAGTTAAAATAAAACATAGCAAAGGATAATATATTTTGGCGCAGATCATGACAACCAAAGGAATGGCAAACTACCTAAAATTACATGAAATAACCATATATAAATTATGTAAAGAAGGTAGAATCCCCTCGGTTCGGATCGCTAGGGTCTGGCGATTTGACAAAGAGGTAATTGATGAATGGATTGCCAAAAGCTAGATTTATTCCTTCACTCGTGAAAGCCTCCCCTTAGAGTTGAGCTTTGCGCGTTTGGGATTGCGATAGCTGCGATCTATCCACAGCTCATTCCATCCAATGTTCCTTTGGATATGGAACGAGCCAGGGCTCATATACAGCTCAAATATGATCTTCTATCTTCTCGTGAAAAATCGAAGGATTTTCTGATGGCGAAAAAACGGACCTATGAAGAACTGGAACAAACGGTTAGGGACTTAAAGAAAGAAGCCACTCAGAGAAAGCGGGCAGAGGAAGACTTGAATACCGTTCGTGCTGCATTAAACTCTGCTGCAAGTGGGGTCATAATAACGGACAAAAAAGGGAGTATCAAATATGCCAACCCTGCTTTCCTCAGCATGTTCGGGCATGAATCTGAAAAGGACGTTGTAGGCAAGTATTCGACTGAATTGCTTGCCATTCAAGGGGGTCATAGATTCTCTGATATAGAAGCTATTATCGACAAGTCAAAAGGAGACACCGAAGAGGTCCAGGCACTTCACAAAGACGGCAGCGTATTTCATGTAGAGGTTTCCACCTCAAGTATCGGTGACAACCCACGACATTATGTGGGAAGGATAGTCTCGTTTGTTGATATCACCGATCGCAAGCAGATGGAGGAAGCATTAAGAGAAAGCTCAGAAAAAATAAGACTCTTTGCCTATTCGGTTTCACATGATCTTAAAAGCCCAGCCATCGGTCTCTATGGTCTTACAAAACGGTTGCATAGAGATTATGCGGGTATTCTTGAGGATAAAGGGCAGAAGTACTGCGAGCAAATCTTGAAAACTGCCGAACAGATTGCTGGACTCGTTGAGCAGATCAATGTTTTCATTTCAACCAAAGAAGCACCTTTGAGTATTGAAAGATTAGAGCTAAAGGAGCTTCTTCAGGTGATTAGAGAAGAGTTTTCCACTCAACTCAGCATTCGAGAAATAACATGGTTGGAGCCTGATTACATCCCGGAAATCAAGGCAGACAGATTGTCCATCATTAGAGCTTTCAGGAATCTTGTGGACAATGCACTAAAATACGGTGGTGAGGCATTGAGTGAAATTAGTATCAGATATAAGGAATCCGGCGGATCCCACATTGTTTCTATCAAGGATAATGGCATTGGTCTAAAAGAGCAAGATCATCATCAAGATATTTTTGCCCCTTTCATCAGAAGAAAAACATCTAAAGGGATTGAAGGATCGGGGCTGGGGCTGGCTATCGTAAGAGAAATAGCCGAAAAACATGGTGGAGAGGTTTGGTTGGAGCCTGGCCCGGAGAGAGGAATAACCTTCCATATATCAATTCCAAAGTGCCTACAGGTAACACCGTGACAACCATGGGGTCCGCGCTTTGATGCAGAGCAATCGATAATACAACGTCCTGTGTTTCGAGTAACTCTCTCAAGACGAACGATTCCTGCTACTGACCATTCGTTTCCATCGCTCACCAAAAATGTCGATTGCCACCTTCTGCGAATGCCAATCGCCCGAAAATGATTTGATATCACGTCAAAAGGAAGAGTGGAGCGCCAATGGCACACCTAAATACAGCACTCGCTTCCTTTGAATACATGATTCACCCCATTAACGTCCTTGATCCACTTTCATTAGCTTGAATTTATGAAGAGGGCTTTCGGGTTGTAGAGGCGCAGCGAACCGCTGAGGGATTGGCACAAGGAGCGTTGCGGGAGCATGAAACGAAAGAAAGGCCCCATGCCACGCAAAAACGTAAACAATATATTGCTCTCCTAAGTAAATCGTAAGGGACGTACGGGTAGAGGTAGTGATTTGTAAAAAGAGAGCCTCATTGAAAGGAGGAGATATTCATGAAAAAATCATTTTTTTGGAGCGGAGTGTTGATGGTCGTTTTTCTGTCGGCAGCTTTGGTTGCCACACAGGCAACTGCTGCCGGCAAGGAGACGGAAATGAAAGCCAAGGCTTCTGAAATGAAATCCGCAAAGAGCAATGAAGTTTACGCGATGTCGGGCAAGATCAAAGCGGTGGATCTGCAGGACGAGACAGCCGTGATCGAGTGCCCGGTCGGCAAGAAGATGTTCACCGTTGCCGGACCGCTCGCTCCCAAGGCGGAGTTGAAAAAAGGGGGAAAGCCTGCTCAGCTGAAAGACTTTGAAGAAGGTGAGAGTGTAAGCGTGAAATGGAAGGCGGTTGCCCAGGGGCACCTGATTTTGATGCTCACCGCGAAATAAAGCGAATGCATTGATTTGCTCAGCATTTCTACACTCCCTCTCTCTCCGGATGG
Organism: Deltaproteobacteria bacterium; assembly: GCA_024641835.1. GTDB lineage: Bacteria > Desulfobacterota > DSM-4660 > Desulfatiglandales > HGW-15 > JAHECH01. The sequence continues at coordinate 1,615 of JAHECH010000305.1, read as the reverse complement.
GGAGGAGGGAGTGGATCAGCTTGCCAAGCCACTCTGCTCTCAACCTCCAGAAGCCACCTTGTCTGCCAGTTGAAGAAGGCGCTCGTTATCCTTCAGGCCTGCAATGAACCGCTGAGGTATTCCTTTGAGCCCGACGAGCGCACCGGAGAGCGCACCGGTCAAGGCGGCACGGGCCATATTATTTCCTCCACCGTTCACCGCACAGAGGACCGCCATTTCAAAGTTGTCCGGATACCGGTGGATGAAGTAGTAGGCTGCCGGCAGCATGAAGCCCAGCGTACAACTGAGGCCATAGATCGAGCACACCATGAAACATGGGTCGATTTTCACCGGAATGCTGGTGGCCACCGCGCCGTTTCCAACCTGAGTCAAACAGTCGAAGGAGGGGACCTTGGCCCTAATCTCTTTTTTTTCTGCCAGCTTGGCCATGGTCTTCTTGATCTCCGGGAGGGGCGTACCGCTGATGAAAGCGGCGACTGTGAGTGCGAAAGAGAGCGACTGACCTGCGATATAAAGCGAGCGGTGGGTGAGCTGGATATTCCGGTAAACTCTTCGAGCCAGTTCCTCAGGATCCTTAAAGAAATGGGCGGCTAAAACGGTCGACCTCATGGCAGCTTCCGATGTGTCTGCATCACTTCCCACATCTTTCCATACCATTCCGGATTTCCGTTGCTTCCACACGTCCCGCATGGCCCAGTCTGTGTACCGTCCTGAGAACGCGCTGCCGTCAAGTGTATCGAGCAAGGCATCCAGCCTCCTGCTAAAATCGCCTTCATCATAAGTCCCGCTCTCCGCTACAGAGTCAAGCAAGAGTGTCGTCACCTGTCCTGTCTGAGAAACGTCGCCCGCCCTGAGGCCGGCTTCATACCGAAACTTGGCGATTTTACCGAAAAGATCTGATCGGTCTGGTTTGGATGTGACGTACCCCGAGATCCATGAGCCGTAGTCTCTCTTCAATTGCTCCAGGTCATAGTACCAATGGCAGCCAAGACCCAGCGCATCCCCAATAAGGGTCCCCACGATCGCACCCATGGCACGATCTTTTATCCCGTCATTCTTCATTTCGTTCCCCCTTTTTGATTCTTTACTTTTTTCTGAACCCTAATCTTCCCCACGCCTCATTCATAACCATCATAGAACGGACTCCGTTTCAATGGGGTAGATCCTGTATTCTTTCGAAGGCTGCAGCGCAGCCCTCAGGGCTGGCTGCATGAACAGGCAGAAGAGGTAGAGTGAGAATATTCTCTCATTTCCCATCAAATGAGGCACTGCCCTTATTGACTTCTTCGATCTGTACCTTAGTATCGTGTGAGAAAATTTAAGAAAAGGGCATTCTGGAAAACAAGTGGAGGAATATTCCGCCGTGGGGGACTCAGACGCTCTCCCAGTACTGCGTTTGAGTCAGAAAAGGTGAGAGTATTTATAGGTCGATTGGAAAACTTTACTGATCTCTCTTATGGAAGATCCGCAGCCGCCAGGCTCGGTCTCAATCGAATCGTACTGGCCCTTTCCGTGGCGCGGCTGGCAGACGCGATAGGCAACAGCATCCTTTTCATCATCATCCCCCTTTACGTTGCACAGCTGCCGGCCCCATGGTTCCCGTGGCCTGAACCGG
>JAHECH010000304.1 GCA_024641835.1 Deltaproteobacteria bacterium | reverse complement strand
CTTGTATTGATGCGGAAAGCCAGGAGGCAACTTCAGCTCGATGTGCATTGTTTCTATGGCATGTTTCTTATCATTCCATTCATAACTCATAGTCAGCGCCATACCCTCGCAGGATAGTTCGCGGGCCTGGCAAAATTCCAGTGCATAAATCCCTGCGCAGGTCGCTATGGATGCCAGAAAGAGCTGGAAAGGTTCGGGCACCGTTCCTCTGCCCCCCCTTTCAACGGATTGATCCGTCGGAACGATCATATTCTTGATTCTTGCGTCTACTCTTTTCCCGCCGGGAAAAGAAACCTCAACTGTCTTTTTCATCACACGGGACCTCCGTGTGCTTCATATCACAAGAACCCCTCCCGGCGTCAATGCGTAATATGAGCGCATTCAATTACTAGCCATTCAGCCCTCTCACCCCGCCCTCTCCCTGTAGGAGTGGCCTCCCGGTCCCGATGTTACCGTCCCGCCGGAGGCCGAAGGCGGGACTCGTACAGAAGAAAGGAAGGATGAGGCGGAACTTCCAGGGGTCAATAGAAGAAATGTTTTTTATTTTGATCATTCGCTCAAAATATTTGTTGACAGGCGTATTTGCTCTTTTATATTATGAGCGCAAGCTCATAATAAGGAGAGGGCATGCCGAGACCAAGGAAACTCAGATATGTTCAGGGACGACCCATTGTCGGTGCTTTTGTCCCTGAGAGGATGCCCCCTTGGGGCAGAGAGGAAGTCTTTCTCCCCACCGAGGGCCTTGAGGCGATCAGGCTCTGCGATCTCCAGGGGATGGATCATGAGAGCGCGGCCAACATGATGAATGTCTCACGCCAGACCTTTGGAAGGATTCTTGCTGAGGCCAGGACGGTCATTGCCGATGCCTTGGTCACGGGCAAGGTCTTGAGAATTGAGGGCGGTCACTTCGAGATGCCCCCTTGGGGAAGAGGACGACACCGCCGTGGTTGGCGCGGTGGATTCTAGAGAAAAGGAGGTGTTTCACATGCCAAGATTTGATGGGACAGGACCTATGGGTGCCGGGCCTATGACCGGAGGAGGCCGAGGATTCTGTAACCCCGGCTATGGCGGGGGGTACGGCTTTGGACGAGGCTACGGCCGAGGCCGCGGTTTGCGAAGAGGGTTCGGGCCCGGCCCTGGATGGGGTCGAGGTTATGGCAGAGGCTTTGGGTGGCGTCAGTTTTATCCCGCGCAGGGCGCAGGCTACGCTCCAGCCTACGGACCATACAACATGAACCCGCAGGATGAGGCCGGTATGCTCAAAGACGAGGCTAAATACATCAAACAAGAGCTTGATGCAATCAACAAGCGGATCGAGGAACTGGAATCTAAAGCCCCACCATCTTAGACGATTACCCCAAATTTCCCTCGCCCCGGATCCCCGGCTGTCTCGGGAACTTCGACAAGTCCGGGGCAGGCTCTTACCTCTCCCCCGGGTTCGGCGAATTCCTATCTGCTGATGGCTGAATCAAATCGGATTTCTAAAGAGCTTACCAATGATCAGGCCGAAATCCACGCGCATTCAGTCACGGACCATTTTGGGATTTTCAATGATCCTTTTTTCAAGCACTTCTGTGAAGTTCGTTGGGATAATGTAAGAAACCTTAGGATCCGCCTTTTCGCCGGCGAGCAATTGTTTTGATCGCCACAGCTTTTCCCGAATGGGGCTCTGAGGATTATCAAGATCACCGAAGGTCATAGCCCTTGAAGGACATCCGGCCACGCAGGCCGGCTCTTTACCGTCACCGATTCGATGCACACAGAGCGTGCATTTGGTGGCCTTCCCAGGATGATGAATCCGAAAAGTATCGGATTTTTCCTCAAAGGATAGCTTTGGCCCAGGAAAGTAGTGTTCAGAGGGATTTCTTTCAATAACCCCGTAAGGGCAAGCCTTCATGCATTCGCCATGTCCCTTACACTTCCCTTGATCGATAAGAACGACCCCGTCCGCACTCTTATAAATCGCTCGCTCTGGACAGGCTTCCACACAGGGCGGTTTATCACAATGCATGCAGGCATAACGAACATAATGAACAGAGTCCAGTGTCTCGCTTTCAATTTCCAGAATTTTGTTCCACCATATACCGGGTCCGGTTAAGTTCTCCTGCTTACAGGCCAAAACACATGTCATGCAGCCCGTGCATCTATTCAGATCGACAATGATTCCATATTTTGCCATGAGTCACCTGCCTCCGTTCTTGTACATGCCTTTCATGCCTTTATCACTGCGCAGACCACCTCCTTATAAGGAGGAAATCCAGAGATGGGGTCAAATTTCCTGGGGATCAACTCATTGACATTGGCCTTTGCCCATCCGTGCATCATCGCCACAATGCCACGCGGCACAATTTTGGTTGGTTTCGCCTTCACACGCATTTCTCCGCACAGTGTTTTGAGAACGACAATATCCCCTTTTTCGATACCCCTTTGCTTTGCATCATCGGGATTGATGGTCAGAAGAGGTTCCCGCTGAAGCTCCAGTAGCCATGGGGCGTCTTCCCTCCATTTGCTGTGGGTGATGTGGGGGAGCCTTGAACCGGAGATCAAAATGAGGGGATACTCATTCGTGGTCTGCATCGGCTCTCTATACTCCGGCAAGGCGGGATAACCATGCCTTTCCAGGGCGGTTGAGAATGCTTCGATCTTCCCGGTAGGTGTCGGAAAACCCGGTTTACCGTCCATTCTCATGTGTCCGGTCTCGTATTTTCTGTATAATTCTGGTCCTTCCGCGGGCAGCACAATCCCTTTTTGAATGTTCTTTCTCAAATCATCATAACTGAGGTTCCACATCCCCAAGATGTCATTGCAGGCCCGCTCAACATCCCCGTCGAAGAAAATATTCGAAAGTCCCAAACGGGTGCCTATTTCTAGGGCGATCTGCCAATCTTCTTTGCACTCCCCCAAGGGCTTTACAGGAGAGCGCCCGAATATTTGCCGGCCGAAGAAGGCAAAAGGGGCAAGTCTCTCGTAGTTCATCGCAGCAGGCAGCAGGAGGTCCACAAAATGATGGGTCTGGGGTCGGTAGAAATAATCGACAGCCATGGTGAATTCGAGGCTCCCGATAGCCTCCTGATATTCGTGTGACTGGGGCCAGATCATCGTGTTCAGACCCCAGGACAGAAGGGCCTTGACCCTCCCCTCCCGGATCCACTCCACCAGGTGATTAGTCTGAACTTCGAACATCTTTTCCGCCCATACAGGAAAGGCCTTGAGGTCCAGCCTTTGCTCCTTCATTCCGTTCATCTTTTCCCTCAGGCAGAACTTGGGAGGCCCTTCAGCCCATGGCCCCGCCATCTCCACCAGGGGATGGGTGGGTTTCACAATGCCGCCGGGGACATCCACGTACCCGCAGATAGCGGGAATCAGCAGAATGGCCCGATGGTTGTTTGTGGCGTTGAGATCATGGGTCGTTCCCTGGGCGCCGGTCATCATCCCTCCAGGGCTATGGGTGGCGTAGAGGCGCGCTGCATCCACAATCTTCTTGGCAGGAACCCAGGTGACCGCCTCAACTTTTTCCGGCGTAAAGGTCTTGACGTATTCTTTCAATTCATTGATGCCATGGATCCACTTGTCACAGAATTGTTTGTCGTGGAGACCCTCCTTGAAGATAACATGCATCATGCCTGCAGCAACGGCTGCAGTGGTGGCTGGTCGGGGTTGCAAATGGATATCAGCCAGAGTGGTGACCGTTGGGGTCTTTCTCGGGTCCACCACAATGAACTTTACGCCCCGTTCTTTCGCATCGGCAAGATGGCCGTGACACATAAAAGGCTGGCCGGAATAAGCCGGGTTGGTGCCCCATATGAGCATCGATCTTGTCTCCGGAGAGGGGAGGTTCCCCATAGTCGGAAATCCATAAGTCACCAATTCCGCCAACTGGGCGGCCCTCCGGCAGGCGGTTGAGCTTTCACAGCCGTAGTTGACCGAACCATAGGTCGCTGCCAGACGCTGGACAGCTGCCCGGGGTTCCTTGGGATCGCCCACATAGAAGAAAACCGCATGGGGACTGTATTCCTCCTTGATTCGTTTCAAATGTCCCACGATCATTTCATATGCCTCATCCCATGATATGCGCATAAAGCAAGGATCAGTGGAATCTTTCGGATTGGTCCGCTTCATAGGATACTTGAGGCGGTTGGGGTTATAGAGCCGCTGAAGGGTAGCGTAGGCTTTAGAGCAAATGGGTGAAGCAGGGAATTCCGGCCATGGTTCAATTCGAGTGACTACATCCCCCTTCTTATGGAACTTAATTCCGCAAAAGGGCACTTCATTGCAGCCGTCACAGAAGGTATAGCCCACTGTTTCATCTTGTACATCAGCGTCTCCAAACTGTGCTTGAACCGCGACCCCCCTCTGTTCTGAGTTTTTGTTAATGTCCATTTGATTCCCCTCTTATAGAAACAGAAAATGGTGAATGCACTTTTTTCTCTAAAGCCGAGCGTCAATGGTTTATTTCACATCCTATCCGGCTCTTCAGGGATTGTCCAGGGTGCGCAGTGATCACTGGCCTACTTTCCGGCCATCATAGTTGCGATATCTTCTGCCACCGATCCAATGGGCTTGATATTGAACTTTTCAACCAACATTTTGGCCACGTTGGGTTGGGTATGATCCATGATGACCCGAGCATGAAACCTGATGAAACAATGTGGGCGGCCCTTCAGGCCTTTGTCATGGTGAGCCTTCTTGTTCCTTTAATTTGCCGGAAATTTGCGCCCTGGCTGACACACTTGAGGGCAAGGTCCGCGTCAATCACTCTTGTTCCTGAAAGAGCATGCACGCCGTAATCGAAGAGCACAGGGGAAAGAGGGACAGTATCTCCAAGCATGACAATATAGGCCTTGGGGTCACAAAGCTCAAGCAAATGGGGCAATGTATGGTTGGTCAATGAAGTTCCCGTAATCGCTACCACGTCCGCACGGGGGATGAAACGATCGGCTTCGGCTTCATTGAAGTCGCCTTCCCTCGGGTTTTTCTCAATCACCCAGAGAACCTTGACCTTCTCGCGAACCCGTGGCAGGAACGGAAAATGCCCTACAATCGCCACTCTCTTACCTTCACCCTTCTGCAGAATAACCTGGGCGGCGTTGAGCTCAGTGCACGAATGAAGATCCACTTCGAGGAGTGAATTAATGGTGGCCATGCCGATGGCTGCCTCTAGGATGCTTTCCGAGTAAACCATTTGGGCAAGATCCATCGGGGTTTTATCCAGCAGAAAGCCGGGCTCCCCTACCAGAGGACCTTCTTGCTTGAGGGCGTCTCTCGGCAGCGTAGCGGCCAGCCCGCAATGCCGCGTCAGCACCCCGGTATGGAAGACCCCCTGGCGGATATCTTTTACGGAAGTGTCGAAATTGAGAGTTGAAATAAGGTCGTCAATGATTTTCATGGCATCTGTCCTTCATGTCGTTTGATAAGTGCCTTACCTCTCATTGCAGATCTACCCCCAGCCAGGTAAAAGCAAGGTATGTGCCATCGTGGGAGCATTAGGAAGCAATCCGTTAAATGTCTATTTCTCGATCACTTGACTTTGAAGAGAGGAAACAGAGTTGCTAGACGGTATAGCATTTCTGTAATCAACAAATTTTAGTGGGTTGCAACCTTGCGTTTCTGCACAAGGGCTTTTTCACGCCTAAAGGTAAACGCACAGGACCCGCCCAATGGTGCCTCCACGAATGAAAATGCAAGGGAGCACTTTACGTGCGGGGATAAACCCCGCACCTACAAGCGCATTTTCACGGTAAAAATTTGGCTTTTCGGCAGGATTCTCGTCGAGGCAAGGACCATCACTGATGCCTTCTTCGCGGGCAAGGTCTCAAGAAGGCGGTCACTTCGAGATGCCGCCGTGGGGAGGAGGCAGACACCGTCGCCGTTGGCATCCTAATCGTAACTTGCGCGGGTCGCTTCATCGGTCATGGTCGGCGCGATAAGTGGCTTCCACATGGAGTTCTCCCATGTCCCAAGATAGGT
>JAHECH010000303.1 GCA_024641835.1 Deltaproteobacteria bacterium | reverse complement strand
ATAAATCTCCGACGCATCGACAAAAGTTGGTAGTCCGCCAAAAGCTCTCACGATATTCATCTCTATGGGAGACGTGGTGGTTCGAATCTTCATCCCTCGAAGATCGTCCGGCGAAGCCACCTTTTTGGCCGTAAACATATATCGAAATCCCCCCATATGCTGCATGTTAAGAGGCTTCAATCCGGATTCCTTCTGGATATTCGCCATGATAGATCCTCGGAGAGGACCTTCGACCACCTTGTAGAATTCCTCGCGCGTATTGATTAAAAGAGGAAGATCCACGAAATTAAGCGTCTTTGAGAACGGAGATAAATTTCCATTGGTTATAGCCACCATCTCGAGGGCTCCACTCAACATCGCCTCTACTGCAGCTCTGGGGCCATACAAGGAATTACTCGGATAAACCCTGACAACGATTCTCCCGTTCGTCCGCTCTTTCATCCGCGCGGCAAATCTGTCAAGCACAAGCGTGGAAGGTTGCTTTGGCGCGCTAACTGCAGCGAGTTTAAGGATGATAGGCTCCTCGGCGAAGGCTTCCTGAAAGCTTACCAGTCCGAACAATACGGTCACACCAAAACCAACGACCAGATACAAAAAACCTCTAGATATTCTGCCTTTCATGACAACTCCTCCTTTCTATAACAAAAATAGGTTCACTTCTTACTTAGCCGCATTTTTCTGGGCGACCTTTTCGACTGCTTCATCTGACAAAGGAACCTCCTCAAATCCTTCCACTGTTTCTTTAAAAGGGGCAAAGGGATGAGCAGTTACAAATATTATTTTATCAATAAGGACATTATTCTCTACTTGCCACAATAGTTACGCTCCGGGCATAAACTGGTACATACAGCTCTTAACCTGCACGTTTTCATGTCGAAACGCAATACCCATCATTTCGTATACAACCGGCCACACGGAATGGCAACAGACTATTTTTAGATCCAGAACGTTGCTACTATATCCACAATAAATGCAGTGCCCAAGCGAGTCCCGGTCAGGAGTTTTCCTGCCGTAAGGTCCTGTGGGAATCTAAAGGCCATAGGTCTCAACCTCATGAGGGCCACTGCGGTCCGAAAGCCTCTGAGGACTGACCACGCTTTCTTTGGTTAGTGGGTCCAGAGAGTTTTGCCTCACAGATGCTCTGGGTTCTCCCCCAATACCTACCGGATGTCTACCTATGCTTTTTTCAAAAATAGACAATCCTGCAAACCTTCGTTGGTGAATCAAGGCAATTACCCAATCTTGAAAAGTCGAGCTGCGTTATGATACAAAACTTTTTCTAAAACACCTTTCTTGAATGGCATTTTTCGGTATGTAGCTATTATAGATTCAAAAGACGCAACCGGATAGGCACTACCGAAAAGCAATCGATCTTCCAAGAATAGGTTTGCGGCGACAGCAAACTCATTCCCGCCAGGCATATTCACATAAATATCTGGGAGTAAATAGATGTTGGGGCGCATCCATGCAGCATATAACATCGTATGGACATAGGGATATGCGGCATGAGCAACAACAATCTTTAGTTTTGGAAAGTCAACGGCAACCTGATCAATATATTTTGGATCCGAATATCCTATATTCGGTCCAGCAAGACCGCTTACAGTTATATACACTGGAATCTCAAGCTTTTGACAAGTGTAGTAAATTGGGTAATAAGTTTTGTCATTTGGATACATTGGTGGCGAAGTAACACCAGGTTCTAGAGAAATGCCAGCAAATTTACACACCTTGATGCATCTGTCTATTTCTTCCAGCGCATTATCCAGCGGAAGTGGATGAATGCCTGCAATTCCTATAAATTGGCCAGGATATTTGTTGATAAAAGTCTTAATGTCGTCATTGGGTACTGAACCATAGTCAGCGCATTGTCTTCCAACGAGGATACCTTTAACCACGTCAGCGACCTTCATTTCCGCGATCATTTCATCAACAGTTTTGTGTTCACCGGATTTCGCTGGCTCCAGTCCCAAGGATTTAGAAAAAGAGACGATATCGAAGATATCGAAGTTATATGGGACAGTTAAATTCAAAAACCCTCCGAACGGCGGGCGTATACGAGCGTCTATAATCATAGTATCTAGCTCCATTTTGGCACAAGGATCAAAAAAACCGAAGTCTCACTTTTTCCATTTTCATTCATTGCAAGCACACACACCACCTCCTTCATCTTACTCGAGGGATTGATGGTAGTATTTCCTCAATGGTGTAATTTTGATTGAATAACAAAACCCAGCTACTTGATTTTCCTAATAATAATTGACCCGTGGTCTTGAGCAAGCCCCATGAACAACCTCTAGAGAAAAGATGTCACTGCTGGACCAACGTTAACTGACTAATTTCAGTTGGTTGAAAGACTGCTCCTCATAAGTTGTGCAATCGGTACTCGAAACAGCCCGTAAAATGGGCATCTTCTCGAAAAGTGTGAGACTTAAAATCTGTAGAATTGTGTGGAGACTCTGATCCAAATTGAAGCGTTTCTTGACTATGGTCACCAGCACATACACGGAAATGGCAATCCAGATCTGAATCTTTACAGCGTTCTCTGAGGTTCCATAGAACGCCTTGATTCTGAGATGCTGTTTGATCCATTTTCTGTGTCAACATATTTATAGCCCTCTTCATAGGACCGTATATCACGAAAGGGTACGGCGTCACCCCAGCGCAGAAGAAATATGTATGGCGTAACCTTGTCTCTGTTTGACCTTTTCCTGGCCCGCTCTTCTGCTTTACCCATAGACCACTTTGTGTCATGGCCTGTAACGGCCTCCGCAAACATATTACCTGAATCTTGCACGGAATAGACTTCGAGAAGCACCTTTACGTTTCAGAGCCGCTCCAAATGAGATTTCCGTCGCGTGCGAGAAAATTCGTGCGTTACCCCAATAGGAGAAGAAAGCCATCGTGCTCCACCTGAGAACCTTTCTGGCCAAGGCTTTTAGCAACGTTTGAAAAGCACAGTGATATAGAGGTCTTCAGAAGACGGTGCCTTAGGCTCACTCTAACCTATTGAGCTTATGAAAGAAATTCGTCGTGCAAAAAATTTCTTGCATTGGATTTCATCAAAATGGTGCACGATCCAGGTATTACATAGCCAGCGAGTACGGTCCCCTTTAAGCTGAGTGAATATAGCTCTTTTATCTAATTGTCAATAAAAAAATGAGCGCTCACTCAATTTTTGGGGTCGATTTGGATTTCCCAAAGACCAGGTGAACCATGGCCCTTATTGGAAGTAGTCTTCTCACCCTGAAAAGGTCCCCGCTCCGTGTCTTTCGGAAAAACACGGAGCGAGGTGATTCGAATGGAAACAACCTTTCCGCATTGTATTTCAGTACGCAACTCCAATTCACCACACACCCTCCTTTTGTCCTCTGAGAGGCAACACACAACTGGCTGGTATTCGTTTATGGACAAGATCCCAAAGCGTCGTCAGACCCCTGACATTACGGACCAAGTCTTTCCCAGATCCCTTGCCGGAAGCTCACTCCCTTGAGTGGTATCGGCGAAAGCCTTTAGAAATCCTGTTTTTCCCTCGATCGCGGTGAGGGCCGATTTTGCGCCCCTCCATGGTTCCCACTGTAAAACACTCCGACGTACCACTCGCAAAGGCAGCCCCACACCCCAGGGCAATGGCATTGTCATTTGTTTAGTGCCTTTACGTAATACGTTCCCGCCATGTAGGAGCTTCTCACAAAAGAAGATGCGGCAACACCTTTGAAGCCCAGCTCCGAGGCAATTTCCTCATATGTCGCAAAATTATCAGGTTTGACGTACTCTACTACGGGATGATGATGATCCGACGGGCGAAGGTATTGGCCGATGGTGAGGATATCGCATTCTGCATTGCGCAAATCGCGCATCACCCCAACAATTTCATCCTTCTTCTCACCGAGTCCCACCGTCAGACCCGATTTTGTGATAAGGCTTCCATCCAGCTCTCTTGCCCTTTTGAGTAATGCTACAGAACGCCTGTAATCCGCTTGGGGGCGAACATTTGGATAGAGCCTTGGTACGGTTTCAACATTGTGATTCAGCACTTCCGGTGCTGCATAAACAACAACAGCAAGCGCAGATTCCGACCCTTTGAAATCAGGAATGAGGACCTCTACCCCAACCCCCTTGCACCTCTTTCTGAGCGTCCCTATCACTTTAGCGAAATGATTGGCGCCTCCGTCGGGCAGATCATCCCTCGTTACCGACGTAACAACGACAAAACGAAGCCCCAGAACAGTCACTTCCTCTGCAAGTCTCACAGGCTCATCAGGGTCAAGAGGGTTCGGTTTTCCTGAAGTCACAGCACAAAATCTGCAATCGCGTGTACATACATTACCCATGACGAGAAAAGTCGCAACGCCCTTGGAAAAACACTCCCCCTGATTGGGACAGCCGGCTTCTTGGCATATGGTGTGAAGCCGATTTGCCGTCAAACCCTGTTCGACTTCTTTGAAACGCTTGTCTACCGACAATCTCTTTCTTAACCAGTTGGGTTTTTCAACGGCCATCAGAAGGTTCGCATATACTGAATTGCTGGGAGACAGCTTTACTGCAGAGGAATGCTTCCCTTAACCAAACCGCAAAGAGTCGGAAGATCTTCCCGCTCTGATCAGCCTTATTGATCGAGTTTCCATTTCTTGAAACCCAGCCGAGTAAAGCATTTTTCAGGAATGAGCTCAGGCTTTCTATAGAAATGCCAATAGCAAGGCATGGAAGCATCGTCTGAATAGCCGGTTACCCAAAGCGGGTAGCCCCCCCATTCAATAGGCAAAATTTCATTAATCGCGCAGTGAATACAATAATAAGGCACGTTCTTTCGGCTCCAACTCCAAGGATAAGCCTTTTCGGTAACACCGAAATTGTATGGTGGCCCCAATCTGGACGGGGTCCCACCCACTGGGTCTCCCCGCCGCATTCGTCCGCCGCTTCCGCAAGGATCCATTTTGATGCTAATGCGATCTTCTTCCTCAATGATGTCCAACCCGCCGTCCTGTTTCGGTCCACCCCGATGGGATCTCATGATCTCCGCGTTGAAGTAAACACGCTCCTCGACCGACATTTTCAAAAGGGCTTTCCATGTTCGCCTCAGCATCCAAGTCTCCTGAGTTGCCCGGCAAAGCTCGTAAGTGGCCTCTTCGCCGCGTTTTTCCGCCGTCTTGGTCAGAAGATCCCAGATCCAGTCGCAGAACAGATCATGCAGCCCCTTGCCTTCTGGCAGCATATACCGCACGAGTGCCTTGGCATCCTCATAGCGGCCTTCATCAATTGACCTTATTATCAAATGGGGTGTTGAGATCCCGAGATCTTCCCAATCGTCTTCGCGAATAAATCGTCTTAGCCTCTCGGATTTGATCAGCTTTATCATATATCCCCCAGCCCTATTTCTTCTTGTACTTGGATGGATCCCACTCCTTCGTTATATCTCCTCTCACAATGTTCTTCCGGATCTTTCCGATGGAGGTTTTAGGGAAGTCCTCCTTCTGGAACAGCCAGAACTGCGGTACCTTAAATTTAGCCATTCTGGCCTTACAGAACTCGGTCAGCTCCTCCTCCGTCGTACTTGCATTCTCCTTGAATCTGATAATCGCCATGACAGCCTCGTCCCGGACAGGATCAGGGACCGCAATAACACATGATTCCTCGACTGCCGGATGCTCGTTAATGACTCGCTCGACCTCGGGTGCGGAAATATTCTCCGCCGCCCTTTGAATCACATCCTTTTTGCGATCGATGAAATAAACATACCCGTCTTCATCGACCTTTCCAAAATCCCCGGAGTAGAACCAGCAGTCGACTAAGTCCTTTTCAGTGGCCTCAAGGTTCTTATAATACTCTCTAAAGAGGGATATCCCCGGCTCCCCCTTGATGGCAATCTCACCCGTTTCACCAATAGGCACTTCATTACGCTCGTCATCCACGATTTTCACTTCCATACCAAAATTTGGCCAACCCACAGAACCCCTTCGGTGCTCCCCCCAGATAG
>JAHECH010000302.1 GCA_024641835.1 Deltaproteobacteria bacterium | reverse complement strand
TCAAAGGCAGTGATCTTGGAGAAGGTCTTATAAGCTTCAACAAACTGTCTGTAGTCGTAGAACACATTTTCCTTTTGGGTGATCTCGATAAGGCCTGAGCGGAAGAGCACGGCAAGTCCTAATTGGATCACCCCCCTCGGCCAGCCATAGGGTATGTCTTGAATCTTGGCCCTCACATCCTCCGCCTTGACCACGGCCTGAGTATTTTCCAGGGCAGTCAGGACATCCACAATCTCACTCACGATTCCAGCCTGGGACATCACGTGCCCCTGGGCATCCACCATGCCGAGGTCGCGGATTCCGTCCAGCGTGGCAAGGTTTCCCGAAGGGTTGAAGATGGCCTTGAATACCGTGTCGCCGTCGTCGTAGTCTTTGTCGGCGAGATGGAACCGATCAAAAAGAGCAGGGATGACGACCTTGGCTGCCATAGGCAGAACTTTTTTAAGTGTGTCGGCATCTGGAAGTGGCAACTTTTTTTCGTCCCCCGAGAAAAGGACTCTTCCTTTCATAAAGGCCTGACTAAGGAGGTCATCCGCCTTCTTGTGGGCTCTTCCGAGATCGGTTGCCTTCTTGCGGACTGCATCCTTGGCAGGTGCTGTCAGTTCGTCACGGTCCGCTTTGGGTTGATAATGGTTTATGGTGTCCTGGAGCGCCCGAATCTGACGGAGCACCTCGGCTAGATCAGACTTCTGAGACTCATCTGCAAGCCAGTAAACCGCCTTGCCTTGGGCGCCTTGTGCCAGATTGGCCGTTCGAATCTCGGCAGGCTTCACACCCGAGAGTGGGGTGTAGAGCTCCAGATTGAGAGGATGGACTCCAGGAGGCGAGATGACTTCACAATCCAGTTTTGCTTCGAAACCGAAAAGGCCATGGCCCGAGGCACCGTACTTGATCTGATATTGCTGGGTACCATCCGTGATCTTGTTGGCGGCAAGAAGGGTTCTACCTCGCTCCTTGATATCCCGCTCAAGATCAGGCATTCGGACCTTACCCTTCCTGTCCTGGTAATACTGCTCGATTTCCCTCTCCTCCTGGCTGAGGAAGTGGTAGGCCTGCCCATCAAAAGAGACCATGCTTGCCTCAACCAACTTCTCAAGGCTTTTCTTCGCTGCGTCTTTCAGCGAGGCAACGTCGGCCTCCACATGGTCCACCATAAGCTTTGCGATTGTGTCCGGGGTTTGAGGTATCCATCCCTTCTCTTCCAGACGCTGGATGAGATAAAGAACCTTCAGGACCCTTGAGGGCTGGGCAAAGTCCGCAGACTTGCTCCATCCGAGCCTCTTGTCTGAGTCCATGATCTCCTTGACTCCATGGGTTCCGAGGTGGTGAATGCTGGACAGTTCGCTTTCATTGGCATCAAAGACCGCATCGAAGGGCATCAGGACGCCCAGAACCTGTCCAGTTCTATCACCAACCGCCTCTTGGACAATATGGATCATACTGCGTTCAGTGCCGCTGAGGCGGGGACCCCTGAGGGTTGCGAGGATATCTTGTGCCAGTTGAACCTGGTAGGCGAGAAGGGGATAGTTTGCGATAAAGGACTGGGGCTCACTCTTGGGATAGGAGACGCCTCTTGTTTGGAGGTTTTCCAGTTCGCTGATCGGGCCTTCCCAGTCGCGGAAAGCCTCTGCTAACTTTGTGGCGCCCGTAGGACTCTTTACGAGTAACCTTTCCTGAACGATTTTTGCCACATTCTGACTCTTAAGGTCGATTTTCAGTCCGAACCGGGCATTGAGCTTGCTCATCTGGTCGCCCTTGATCACCCCTCCGATGGCTGCCGCCAAGTCCTCCTGGGAAGTCATGACAAAGAAGATGCGACCGTTTCCTAGCATAGCGCCTCGCTCAACAATGCTCCGTATCTCTTCGATCCGCTCGCTGTTTGCGGCGATGAATTGACCTACCTCATCCACCACAAAGAAGGCCAGCGGCACTCTTCCATCTCCCCCTTTTGCCTTCCGATCCAGGTACCGACTGATTTCATGGACGAGATCTTCGGGTGAGGCGGCCTTTTCATCCTCGGCCTTCTCGATCCCGGCCTTGACGTCCTCCTCGCTGCGGTAAATAAGTGGATCAATCTCCGGCAGGGTCTGCATCAAAATAGCCGGGACTTTGTGAGTTGACTGGCGCTCCTCAGTCCATTTTCCCATGCCCTTCTTCGAGACCAGTTCCACAAACTTGGGATAAAGCCCCCGTTAGTCCAGGTCTCTTTCAATCCTGGCAATCCACAACATAGAGGCATAACCGAGGGACTCAAAAAACTTCCTCAAAAAGATCTCAGAAATGGAATCGTGGCCTCCCTTTTTGGCCGCTGTGATTTCAAAGACTATCAGCAGGGGATTCGCCATACGAGAAAGCCTCGTGATCTCGGCCTTGAGGTCTTTCTCAGTCTGCGACACAGGCTCATGAGTCTGATAAAACAGGTCCAGGGCCGATATGGAGGAACCCTGGGATGAAACGGTTGGGTTCCGCACGAGGGCTGCAATCAATTTTGCCAGGTGGCTCTTGCCAGTGCCAAAGAAACCGGAGAGCCAGCACCCGTCCACCACCGCCTGAGGCGTTGATCCACGCTGAAGCTCCTGGAGTTGGCCTGAGATAGCACGAACGAGCTTCAAAGCGTCAGTGGCGATCTCCTCGGTGAGCACAAAATCCCGAATATCCGAATACAGGCGCTGGACATCGTCTACTTTTACCGTGGGATCAACCTTGTCTCGTACAAGGTCTTTCTTCAACACTTCCTTCAGTTTGATTGCCATTTCATATCCTCCGTGCTTTGTAGCCAAAGCCTTCATCAATTCCCAAGAGCTTTAGGAAAACCCCGTCCACGTCCACACCGGGATACAGGAATACCACTTGTCCCCCTAGGTTTCGGCTCTTTAGATCTGAAAGGATACTCGATGTGTGGATTGCAGGATAGAAGACCCAGAGTCCAGTCACGATGCAGGTCTTCAGGGATGGGTGGGTCTGAAATGCGCCCAGGATGGCATGAAGTACCACCTCAGGGAACTGGTTCTCCTCGTCGTTCATGAGGCGGCCCAATCCCCTGGGTTCTAGGGTCGAAATCTGGGCTCCTTCACTTGCCGCTTTGTTCCAGAAATCCAACAAGAGCTTTTCTGCGGAAATGACCGCACACTGTCCCTTCTCAGTCTCTGGCTGGAGTTCTGCCAGCAGCCTTTGTTCCAACACATGAATCCATTTTGGGGGACATACGACCACGGCAGAAGGATCAAAGCCGGATTTCACAGGTTTCTTGCATGCGGCAACTGCGTCATCAATCAGCTCCTGTAAGGACCGATCAGGCATAACAATCCCCTCCAGTTGTTTCAGAAGCCCTATGCTATGAACCCTCTCTAAGTATCTCATCAGCTTTGGATACGCTGGCTCCCCACCAACTCAACGCCCAGTGCTGCAAGATCTGACTGGAGCCAGGGCGTTCTCTCCTCGCAAGATACGCTGCAAAACGCACAGCATTCTTGCCAACTGGTGGAGTCGCTAATAGCTTATTCTTCCTCCCCGTGGCGGCTCCACACTCTCTTAGGAGTAAAAGGAAGTGCTGGGCCATGCGCACCTGAACGTTCTCAGAACAGCCCAAGAAAAAACGCCTGCCAGGATGAATGGTGTCAACGGCTTTTATGAAGCCAATAAGATCGGATGACTGGATAGCGCTGCCCATGTTCCTCCTTGGGAAATAGATTTCATTCCAAAGAAACCTCAGGAGGAGATCATGCTGCGCCCACCGCAGAGCACCTAGTTGAGCGAGATCGCTATTTGCGCTTGCTGGAATCAATCTCCACCAGAAAACGAGAGGTTCATCTCCATCATGAATTCTGTACCTCGCAATCAGCTTCTTCCAAATCCTCTGGCGAGACTGTGCTGTTGGCTTAGCAAGGACGTTTTTCTCAATGACCAGCTTCTTAATCTGAGTGTCTAATTCCTTTCCCTCGGCAGAGGAGGCAAGAGTCGAGAGCTCAGGCAGCAGTAGGCCCGACTGAGAGAGAATGGACTTGTATTTGGGCTCCAACTTCCTCGAATAGTTCATTTTACTATACCGGACGATTAGACTTGAAATACATAGCAGCTATTTTGTGATGTGGCCAAGGTGGTTTTTCTGGCCAACCTCATGGGAACCTGGGATTGACTCATCCCTCATGCTCAAATGCGTCCGAGAATTCCCTAATCTTGAGATCGTCCTTTGGATCTGCTGAGCTTTTCAGTTCCTCAAGAGCCCCCTTGAAATCTGTATTCTTATACAGGAGCTCATTTGAAACATCGTAGTAATCCATGGTTACGTCCATCTTGTCAATCAGGTCGCCTGCTTCAGGGAATTTCAATTTGTGCGTGATAAAAGTATCAAGAACGCCAGGCAATACATCGTTAAGCTTGGCTTTTCCCTTTTCCACCATGGAAAGCAAAGTCCTCTCATTGGCAAAAAGACCTTTCACGGCTTCTGGCTGATCTTTAAGAACCTTGAGCATATATTCTTTCAGTGCCGTTCTGCTTTGTTCAACCAGATCTCCCAAGCTCTTATTCTCTTTCTTGCTTGTATCCCCAAATAGGCTATTCTGCTCACCAGACTGGGTGATGTATTTTGAATTCCTGTTCTTGGGCTTCTCCCCAGGCTTCAGCTTCAGGACAACTAGAAACTCTTCTTTTTCTTTTTCAATCTCCTTCTCAAATTTATCTTTATTCTCTGTTTTGATGAGGTATCCGAAACGCCCAACGTCAAGCGTGTACTTCCCCAAGATGGTGGCAACCTCTTTCAAAAAAATGGAGACCTCTCTCACATTTTCCATGTCTTCGTGTGTGAAAGCGCGCCAGCTGGCCTTTAATCTGTCATTCAGGTCAGGAAAGAGGTTATTGAAAGGCCTCAGGCTGATGGATTTGTTCTTCAGTTTTACTCCTATCACTTGGTATTTCAAAAGCTTGTAGTTATTCCTGTAAACGGTTATTTTCCTCAGTCTCGTCGGGTCTACAGGAGGGTTCTTCTTAAGTTTCTCAATTGTCTGTGATATTTCTTTGGTTGCTGTTTCGGCGTCTTTCTTGGGTATTGTGCAACCTGGAAAAGGTATGACCTTATCCATCTTTGTTGGTTTGCTCTCGGATGCATTGATTTGTTCAAGTAGGGCGTCAGTAAATTCAGGGCCACCAATAAAGCCATTCGGGAACCTCAGGTCCTTCGGTTCAGTCTCCCATGATAGGGCCACAGGCGTATAAATCAAAGCGCGGTCATCCACGATGACGATGGACATTCTGATTCGATCGGCGGTCTGGAGATTAATTAGCCCTGCCTTTATGTTGAGATCTTTGAGGGCCTGTTCCTCACCGAACCCCCATCTGACAGCATTTTCACTGGGATCCAGATAGACTTTACACTCGATCCCTTTTTTCTCAACCTGCTCAATTAAGGTTTTGACTTCGTCGCATGTGTAGCCGGCCTTCGCAATGAGAATTCTTTTCTTTGCGTTTTTTAGGAACTCGATCAAGGTTTCTTGGTCGACTTTCACAAATCTGAGGTCATGAGGTGAGTCCATTCTGTTCTCCTTGTGGCACCG
This sequence comes from Deltaproteobacteria bacterium, assembly GCA_024641835.1. GTDB lineage: Bacteria > Desulfobacterota > DSM-4660 > Desulfatiglandales > HGW-15 > JAHECH01. The sequence continues at coordinate 431 of JAHECH010000302.1, read as the reverse complement.
ATGGATTTGTGCAAGTCCCTAATTCTCGGGCCTTACCGATCCGCGCCCTATTGGGCCGCGAGTTAGAATTGATCGAGCTATCTCATCAGCTGAGGGCCGGCAGGGATCCAAAACTTGGCAAGCGCGATCTTAATCCCACCTTTTGTCAGATCGGGTCAAAAGCCAGTAGGAAAAATAAACCCCATCCCTCAACTTGAGAAATGGGGTCCTCTATCCGCCTCTCTTTGGTGCAGCCTTGTTTTCGGTTAAATAGGCCATGTCCACCGGTGAGCTATATTTGTCTGGGGTAACTATCTGTAAGAATTGCCAAAGTTTGGAGGCAATTTACTCTGGTTGTTAGTGATTGTCAACCTTGGCGTTTTGCCTCAGTCAGATTCATCAGACTGCCCTTGGCCGCCCCATTCGTTCTCGAATTGGGGGCAGTTGGGGCA
>JAHECH010000301.1 GCA_024641835.1 Deltaproteobacteria bacterium | reverse complement strand
GGACTACTATTGCTCATTGATTCTGCAGTACTTTTTTGACGGTGACACACCGCTTGTCTTCAAAGGAGGGACCTGTCTAAGTAAGGTTTACGCCAATTTCTACAGACTCTCCTTCCCATTTTTACCGTCCATGCGATGGAAATGAGGGAGGCATACGCAGAAAAGGTCCGTGCAGCCCTCACCAGGAAAGAGCCTGCAATCCGGGACTTATTCGACCTGTTTCATGCTGCCCGCAAAATGAGGCTGCATCTTGATGATCATGATTTCCTCAACATGGTAAAGGAAAAGCTCAATGTACCGGGCAACGCCCCGGTTGACATTTCTTTGAAATATAAGCGAGAGCTTGATCGGCAGCTGGAAGGTCAGTTGAGGCCCGTGCTTCGACCTGCAGATTTCGATAGTTTCAACATGGATGAGGCCTTTGAACTGATAAGCAGAGTCTACGAGGTCGTATCCGGATGACAGAGATCTTCTCAGGGGTCAATTTCGGCTTTAAAATATGGACGGCTGTCTTTACGATCCGATTATTCCAGCTTCCTTAATTCTTCATCATATTGCGGAAATGTTTTCCCGTCGGACATATCACAGGTTTTTCAGGTGCATGATATTTTCACCATACCTGTCCTCCATCTCAACCCTGGCCAAACCTGATGTGACACCTGGATATCTGCAACGAGGCTGCACTGCCCCGGGGCCGGAAGAGTGGCAGAGTATCACAGATAGGGCGAAAGCGGGACGGCATGTACCTTACATATCGAAACCCTAAATGCACAACGGCGTCCAACTCCGAAGCTCATGATAAGTTCTCGAAGTCCAAGGCAAGCCTGCTGCAGCTCTCGCTCCGTGGGATTGGGGACGACAGTTCTCTTGTCAAAAAGCTTGGCGGGTCCTGAGTCTTTTTCTGTTTTTAATCACCGCATCTTATATTCAGCGCGATTGGAGCGTTGGGGAAATATTTGCCTTCGAATTCCATGTCACTGTATATCCAAAGAAGCTTTTTATCTACAGGCTTGCCCGCTTTTGGCAATTTAAATGCTTCCCGAACCATTGGGAGAAATACCCTATCCAATTCCTGCAATTGCACTATTTTCTGTATCTTGCCTTCCGTCCCCTTAAGCTCACCTGACACCCTTTCTTTTTCCTTCCTGCCGCCTTCAAGTCTCTTGGAAACCTTCTCCACTTGGGCCAGTAATACTCCGCGCTGTTGTTCTAATGCTTCTCTCGCTTTCGCAAGTCTCCTTTTCACCTGTAGTATGCAGTCCCCAGAGAGAGAAAACAGCCGCAAGTAATTATCGTCCCCTCCAACCTTATACAGCGCTAGAAATGCGCCCCCTTTTATAGGCTCGTCAAGCAGCAAACACTCCCCATTTGGGCCTTCGCAGTACACTTCAACATCAGCAGTCTTGTAAAAAGGCGGTTTAACGGGCATCCCTATACGCGTCAGGTTAGATGCGAAAACCTGCTGTACGTCGAGCGCGAAAGGCAACTTTAGCCGCGCTATTCGTTCATACTTCTCTTCTTTCAGCCATTGCCAAACTTCACCGTATTTTTTGGAAATAACCTGTCTATGATCCCATATAATCCGATAAGCTTCCCCTTCATGCTCAAATAGCTCTGTCCGACACAGGTTTGCTTGTAGCACTTCACTTAACTTCACCAAAGTACCATGCTCATGAAATATCGAACGCTCTTTGGGGAAGGGTCGACTACTCCCTGGCGCATAAGCTAAATCACAAGGGGCATTTATAACGACAAGCACTTCGAGGCTTCCCTTCCTGCGGAATATATCACCGAATTGTATGTAAGGTTCCTTTTCCTTCTTACTTGACCATGGGTGTGCTTCCAACTTTCCCACCCCTGGCTCAGTTAACGCACATCGGTAAATTTCTGCTAGTCTAGTAGACGGTAGACTCTGGCTGGGGTAATATTTGTTAAATGATAGCTCGTCTAGCTTCTTCTCCAGACTGATTACCTCGTCCTTATCGTGCACGAGATGTAAAAGGTACGATTTGTAAAGCCAGAGTATGTATTCGCCTAATGGCTGACCATCTGGTTGGAGACTTAAATACTGGATGTTCGCATAGTCTTCAAATGATAGTTCTTTAATTCTTTCAATAAACTGCTTCGAAGCATCATTTAGCGATTTAGCAAGAGTCTCAATAAAATGTTGGATACTGTGCCTGGCCGGCATGTCTATAGACCAAGTGGTCAGATCAACGTAGAGTCTATCCGCTTCCAATAAATCTTCCTTAGGCCGAAATCCGAATAGTCCAGCCAGCAGCCCCGACTCTTTCCGAAAGGTTTCTTGCTGTGCCTTGGCATCCGGCTGTTCTGACATCAAAACAATAAAAGGTTTCTCTGCATCACTTTCAATTCTCCCGTATATCTCTTTCGCCTTTTCCGTTGCTCTTCTTCCACGATCTTGAATCGCTGCAGGATTCAATATATAGTCTATGAAAACAAGTTTTGTTCCACGATCCGGTAATCCTTCACTCCCTACAGTTTCAATCTCAAGTCCGAGGGTTCTGAAATGTTCCGCAATCTTATCCACTCGCCCCTTCATCGCCAGCCTGTTAGCAAAAAGTGCGTTAATGCAAGGCTCGCGCAGTTTCTTTAGATTATCAATATTATCCCACAGTGAAATCAGTAACCTGTCGTCAATATCGTCTGCACTACTAACCCCTTCTTTGTATGATGCCAATTCTTGGATCAAGTCGCGATCGCGCTCTATACGCCCCCAGAAGTCATCAATTTCACCGCTGTTTAAGGCATTCACCGATGGTGAATCATAAGCATCGTCTACTAGAGCAACCCTCGTTATTCCTATACCATGGAGCCTCTTCGTGATTGAGTGTTCTCCACTCTGGGATTTTAAACTGCCCTTCACTCTTCCTCTTCCTCCAGGCGAAATACGAAAGTATTTAGCCTGTCTTCGCTGATGGACGGGTCGTCAGACATATACAACTTTGCATTATGGTACTTCGCAATTTCCCTGGAAATGTATAGTCCAAGACCTTTACCTTCCCCTGGTGGTTTAGTCGTCACGAATGGCTGGAATATCTCCTCTTTTCGTTCAATGGGCACGCCAGGTCCATTATCAGTGATACGAATCTCCCTTTCTTTAGTGTCAATGGTCACAGAAATTTCTGGGGAAAAGCCTTTCTCGGTTATCCTTTTCTGTTTTAGCCAATAAACCGAGTTTATGAGAATATTTTCAAAGATATGCGCAATCATCCCTTTCACCATCTTCACTTGAAATCCAGTGGCTTTCCGGCCCGGCTTCACTTCAATAGTATATTTTATTCTGTGCCGCTCAAACTGGGCTTCGTGCGATGCCAGAATCTCTTCCACCCACCCAATGAGATCAAACTTCTCTTTTACTTGCCGTCCAGCTGTGCTCATCGGGTCTAGGATACGCAGACGCTTTTGAAGCGTTTTCAGCTGTGCTTCAAGCGTTGAAAATAAGTCTGCCATCTCTCGCTTTTCTTTTACACGGTCTCTTGTCCCCAGTATTCCAAGAGCATGCTGTGTCGCCCGGTTTAGTTCATGTGCGACAATTTCAACCATTAGTCCAAGCCCCGCAAGATTAAGCAGCTTTGCCTGGCCGCTTTCAAATGAATCAGCTAGCTCTTGAGCTTCCCCCATAAGTCGGCGAATTTTCTCTATTGAGTCTTCGATTGATATAAATATCTCCTTGTCTTTTTTGACCTGAGGATATTTCATTCTGAGCAGCTTCAAGCTTCGGCGAATTCTCTGTTCTTCGGTTCCAACACGATCCTCGAGATCCTCGAAAGTTACTGGTATCCTAGCTTGCACTTCTGCATCCACATTATTTAGAAACGCCCTGAATTGAACCTCAAGAACATGCTTCAAGAGCTTTATTAATACTTCCTTCTCTTCGCAGTCTCGGAGTCCTTCACGATTCGTTTGGTCCATCAAAGAACTGTTTTCTAGGGACGATATATCTACTTTACCAACAATCTGTCTCCGATTCACCTTATATCCACCAGAAGCAAGAGCTCTTCGATCTAAATCTAACCAGTCATCGTCAGGACTTCCATACGGATTAACCCTGAATCCGTCACGAAAAACCATTAACCCTCCAGCCCAGTTCCCTACAAGTTCCTGGACTCTTCTTCGATCTCCTATTCCGTCTATCGCTTTGAGCGCCTGGCGGTTAAACCAATAGAACTCAAGACTAAATGGACCCAGAGATTTCAGGCTTTCTTGGGATAGGCCACTTGTGATTCCCTGCAAATCGACTAAGTCCAAGGAAAAAGTCTTCTCCCGGATACGCATTGAGTAATTGACCTTCCCCGCTAAATTAGGGTTTCCGTCTTCTATAATATACTTTGCCTTCACATGGGCATGGGCTGACTCAAAAAGGATCTTTTCGAACCTGGGTATTCTAACTGGCTCACCGTTAAAACGGAGCGAGATGGGATACCTTAACCGAGGTGTGAAAGGATCAGTCAGCTTACTAAATTCTTCAGCCGCGATCTTTTTGAGTCTTGTCTCATTCCAGTTTGCATTTAACCCATAAATCCACATAAGAGTCCCGCTCTCATCTCTATCGTCTTTTTTGCCTCCAACTCTCGGCCTAATATCAATGTCACCGACTAGCTCTTCGGATTCCTTTGAAAATAAATTCCAATCGATTTCAAGGACATTCCAGCGCTCCTCTCCTTTCTGGGAGGTTATTACCCTTAGGCGCGAACCCAAACGCATCGCTGAAAGCCGGCCAATACCTTTCTCGCCGAGAATTGGGCGGAACCCTTCCTTCCCTCGTTCTTGTCCCGCAAACCGCCTCCGTAGCTTCTCTCTTTCTTTCAGTCTTGATCTCGTTCCTACTGTAAGGAAAATGTCCTCCAAATCCTTAAGGGACATGCCTGTCCCACTGTCATCTATCTTAATGTAATTTGCTTCATCTAATGTATCAATTAGTTTGGACCACGAATCTGCATTTGATATCTCCTCTTCCAATTCATCCACTTCCGGCGCACTCCGGTCTATTTGGGGCAGAACACTGCTTCTCATTTTACTAAGGGTTCCTTCTTCAGCTCTCCGAATTCTATTTTTCAATTGCTCAGAAACAATCTTATCGCGAGAGAACATGTAAGTTTGATGTTCTATACGAACAACTATGTCGATATCAACGCGAGGAGAACCTGCATCGAAGGCGTTCTTGATAAGTTCATAAAATGATATGGCATCCGAGCTGATCAGCTCAGCACCAAGTTGGACAATTGTCCTTGCCGCAATTCGAAAAGCCATCTCGTTCTCACCTACAGGGCCAGACCACTTTTTATCGCAAACACTACATCAAGCTACACGGAGCAAATTAGGCAGGACTGTTCACCATCCGTCCGGGAATGTGTCCCATATATCTCAGAGTAGAGCTCCATCAGGGTAACGTTCCTTCTGTTCTTGATTCCAATTTGCCGGTATTTTTCATGTTCTTGCTTAATCTGTTTCATTCGTTCTGGTTTTTCCAATTCCACTAAGCTCTCCCCCTGGCTCCATGTGAACAAGTTGCCGCTCTCCATATATACTCTCTCGTATTTCTTGGCCTCTTCAAAGAGGGCCGGGTGTCTTTCCTTTAGCCGAACCCATTCGATTTTTTTCTGAAAAAAGCAGAAGAAGCACCCTGACCGTGTGCGACCCCAGGCTGTATAAGGTGGCATCCCAACTCCAGATTCCATCAATATCTGCTCAATGTCGGCAAGAATAAGCCCGTCGTCAATAAAGGGGTAAACAGGTATGATGTTCGGTTTATTGCTTATATACCCGTCCCTATTCTCATCGGCGCGGATGCCGATATAATTATATACTATATCTCTCCCCGCATACTCTTCAAAAGGCTTCAGCTTTAACATCTTTGTGCACCACCGACGCCGAGGGGATGGGATCATTTGACCGTAGACATCATACCAGTGGTCGAAGCCAAGGGGCTCCTTTAATCCCCTTATCGGCTTACCCAAG